>NZ_VPAF01000020.1:0-46051 GCF_013419345.1 Acinetobacter sp. YH12086 | reverse complement strand
TCCCGAACTCAGAAGTGAAACCTCTTAGCGCTGATGGTAGTGTGGGGTTACCCATGTGAGAGTAAGTCATCGCCAGCTCATTATTCGAAACACCCCCTGATACGTCAGGGGGTGTTTTTTTATGTGTGGAGAAAAGGGGCGAAGGAAGAAAACAAAGAATTCTTCATTCATTTTTATGTGATTTTTAAATTAAAGGCTGAAAGGCGTATACTATCCGTGTCATTGATGGAAAGCTCATGTCTGATTTAGCCTCAAATTCTCCTTATATTGAATATGGCACACGGCCATTTCTTGCCATTTTATTTTCTTTATTTTTAGCAGGCTTCGCAATTTTTTCATCGTTGTATTGTGTACAACCGATGATGCCCATCTTTGCGGATTATTTTCATGTCAGTCCGACACATAGCAGTTTTCCTTTATCTTTTTCTACCATTGCCTTAGCAATAGGGCTGCTTTTCACCGGTTTGATTTCAGATCGATTCGACCGCAAGCCTGTGATGGTCACTGCTTTATTTTTGGCGGCGTCACTTTCAATTATCAGTTCCATATTTGCACTTTGGGAAATATTTTTATTGAATCGCGTGCTGATCGGATTAAGTGTGAGTGGCGTTGCTGCAGTTGCAATGACTTATATAGGTGAAGAAATTGCGCAAAAAGATATAGGCTTTGCAATGGGCCTGTATATTTCAGGTACCGCTATTGGCGGAATGGGTGGTCGTCTCATTGCAGGGGTATTGATTGACTATATTAGTTGGCAAAATGCCATGATGATTATCGGCATCATTAACCTATGTATAGCCACAGCATTCTTTTTATTACTTCCAGCATCTCAACATTTTCAAGCTTATCCCATTCGTTTCAACCGATTTTATGAATCTTTCGTTAAAAATTTAGCAGATCCTAAGCTGAGAATTTTATTCCTTCAAGGCTTTATCCTCATGGGATGTTTTGTCTCTATATTTAACTATATGAGCTACCACCTATTAGAAGAACCTTATCAACTTTCTCAAACATGGATTGGACTAATCTCCATAGCATATTTGGCAGGAATATATAGTTCACCTCGGGCTGCAAGTTGGGGGAAACGCTTTGGCCGGGCAAAAGTTTTACCTTCGATGCTGATCATGATGTTGTTGGGGCTATTGATCATGCTCATTCCGGCATTTTGGTCAGTCATTTTAGGGCTGATTGTATTCACTTTTGCTTTTTTTGCAGCGCATTCCACGGCAAGTAGTTGGGTATCAGTTCAATCCCTGCAATACCGTGCCGTAGGTTCATCTTTATATTTATTTTGCTATTACTTAGGTTCTAGTATTTTGGGTAGCAGTAGTGGTTTGGTTTGGGAGATGTCTGGTTGGATTGGGTTGACGAGCTTTATTGCTGTTATCTTGATGATCGGTTTATTTTTAGCAATAAAATTGAATAAATTAAAATAGAAATATGTGAATAAGCTATTATTTAATATTCGTTTTACATCTATTTTTTAATATAAATAACACTGTAAAAATGGCGGAATTTATTATTTTTATGATTATACAACTTTGGTCTAATATTTCTTTTAAAAGGTGCCTCATAATAATGAAACGCATCACAATATAATAAATAAAATATTTTTGGTTATCATTTTTAAAATTTAATATATTTTTAAATAATTGATATTAAATGTTTATTTGTATTTTTTTAATGTTTTTGCATTTATTTTTGGTTAGAATTATATATAGATCATCATTGGTTTTAAACTGAAGGTGATTATGAAAAATATAACTATTTTAATGATGGCTTTGGTTTTTATCTTAATCTCAGCTTGTACAAGTACCACGAATTTAGGGACAGCAGGCGCAGAGCGAAAACAGTTTTTTATCGTTCCTCAAAAGTTATTAACTAAACAGGCGGATAGAACCTATCAACAATTTATTCATCAAGCGAAAGACAAGCAACTTTTGATCATAGATCCGAAATTGGATCAAGTTTTAAATAAACTCAAGCAAAATGCGGAGTTTTACCGTCATGGTTAGAGTCAATGGGATTGGCAAGTCAGTGGGAATCTCAATAAAGATTTAAATGCACATGGTTTTCCAAGTGGGAAAATTGTCATTAACACGGGTTTGTATTGGAGTTTAAAGCTGACTGAAGATGAATTGGCATTTGTGATGGCGCATGAAATCGCACATGCATTGCGTGATCATCATCGTGAGAAGATTTCCCTGCTGTTTGCAAGTCAGGTGGCGATGATTTCTTCAACTGCGGGTATCGGTGCGCTTGCAACGGCTGCCAGTAGTGTGAGTGGGCAAGCGGTTTTTCTGCCTAAAGTTTCAAAATTTGAACTAGAAGCTGATGTCCTTGCACTTTATCTGATGTCGAAAGCGGGCTTTGATCCAAATGCAGCATTGAGTTTTTGGCAAAAATATCAGCAGGAAACGACACGCCGTCAAATGCTTGATGTAAAACCATTGATGACTCAAGATAGTATAGATAAGCGTAAGGTTTATATTGAAAAATATTTACCTGAAATGCACATTCAATTTCAACAGGCGCAGGCTGTAATGTTGAATAAAAATGCGATAACTCATGACACATTCTAGATTGATTTAAATTGTACAAAGATCCAAATGATTTTTAAATCTAGTTTTATAGTCGTGCTACAGCACTATTACATCTGATGTCTATATAAAACAATTCAATGATTCTCTAGCTATTGTATAAATTATAATCAAGCATGATGAATGGAATTCATGGTAAAATGATCGGCTTTCATCTTCTTTGATCTTTTTTCAGATCATTCCATCTGCCAGCCGAGAATTGCTAGCCATGTCTACTGCTTATACTATGCAGACTGCGCCAAAAGCGTTGTTTGATTACGACAAATATTGGGCGTCTTGTTTTGACCCTGCGCCATTTTTGCCGATGTCACGCGAAGAAATGGATCAACTCGGTTGGGACAGTTGTGACTTTATTTTGGTCTGTGGTGATGCCTATATTGACCATCCATCATTCTGCTCAGGCATTATTGGTCGTACTTTAGAAGCGCAAGGCTTCCGTGTGGGTATTATTGCACAGCCAGACTGGACCAATGTAGAAGCCTTCCGTGTATTGGGTAAACCAAATATTGCTTGGGGCGTGACTGCCGGCAACATGGATTCGATGATCAACCGTTATACGGCAGACCGTAAAATCCGTTCGGATGATGCATATTCTCCGGATAATCAACCGAATAAACGTCCAGACCGTGCAGCAACGGTATATTGCCAACGTGTGCGTGAAGCTTATCCAGATGTGCCTGTATTATTGGGCGGTATTGAAGCCTCGCTGCGCCGTATTGCACATTATGATTATTGGTCAGACAAAGTCCGCCGTTCAGTATTGATGGACTCGAAAGCCGATCTATTGATGTATGGTAATGGTGAACGTTCAATCACGGAAATCATGCATCGTTTGGCTCGCGGTGAAAAAATCCAAGAGATTACGGATGTCCGCGGTACTGCATTTATTGTGAATAAAAATAACCGGGCTTCAAAAGCGAAGTTTGTTGAAATCGCATCAAATGATGTCGATGCGATTGGCCGTGTCGATCCGATCATTAACCCGTACGTGATGACTGAAGACCTTGAAGGCTGTGAAATCGAGAAAGGCAAAGACAGCGTTACGCAATATCAGGGCTTCCAAAAAGAGGCGGTAGCAAATCCGATTGTTCGTGAAGGCGATAATTTAGACGCCGACACGCAAATCGTGCAGCTGCAACCTGCATCAAAAGCCATTAAGCATAAATTGCCGCCGCGTGAATTGGCGGTGATTCGTTTGCCTGCCTATGAAGATGTGGCGAATGATCCTGTGCTGTATGCACATGCCAACCGTATTTTGCATTTGGAAACCAATCCGGGCAATGCGCGCGCGATGGTGCAAAAGCATGGTGAACGTGATGTCTGGTTAAATCCACCACCGATTCCATTGACGACGGAAGAGATGGACTACGTGTTTGATTTACCCTATGCACGTCTGCCACATCCTGCGTATGGTGAAGCGCGTTTTCCTGCCTTTGACATGATTAAGTTCTCTGTGAACATTATGCGCGGCTGTTTTGGCGGCTGTACCTTCTGCTCAATTACAGAGCATGAAGGGCGTATCATCCAAAACCGTTCTGAAGAATCGATTTTGCGTGAAGTTGAAAAAATTCGTGATACAGCACCGGGCTTTACCGGGATTATTTCTGACTTAGGCGGACCAACGGCCAATATGTACCGTTTGGCATGTAAAGATCCTGAGATTGAAAAGAACTGTCGTAAGCCGTCGTGTGTATTCCCGGGTGTATGTCAAAACTTACATACCGATCATGCGCCTTTAACCCAGTTATACCGTAAAGCGCGTTCATTGCCGGGGATTAAAAAGATTCTGATCGGTTCTGGTTTACGCTATGACCTTGCAGTGTTAAACCCAGAATATGTCAAAGAATTGGTGACACATCATGTCGGCGGTTACCTGAAGATTGCGCCAGAACATACTGAAAAAGGCCCATTGTCGAAGATGATGAAGCCAGGGATCGGGACCTATGACCGTTTCAAACAAATGTTTGATCGTTTCAGTAAGGAAGCAGGGAAAGAGCAGTATCTCATTCCTTACTTTATTGCAGCGCATCCGGGTACGACGGACTATGACATGATGAACTTGGCGATTTGGCTGAAGAAGAATGGTTTCCGTGCCGATCAGGTGCAAACCTTCTATCCATCACCAATGGCGACTGCAACCACCATGTATTACACCGGTAAAAACCCGCTGGCTAAAGTGGCGCGTTATACCGAAAATGTCGATATCGTGAAAGGTGAAAAACGCCGCCGTTTACATAAAGCCTTCTTGCGTTACCATGATCCAAACAACTGGCCATTGCTGCGTGACGCGCTCAAAGAAATGGGCCGTCAGGATCTGATTGGTAACTCAAAACAGCATTTGATTCCGACGTATCAACCGGCTGGCAGTGCTGATGGTCAATACCAATCTGCACGTAAAAAGAATTCAAGCATTGCGGGTGATTCACAAAAACGTACAGGCGAACAAGGTAATCGGACGAAGGCTGCTCAATCGCGTCCTTCAAATACCAAGAAGCGTCCTGAGCGCGGTCAAATCTTGACGCAGCATACTGGTCTGCCGCCGCGTGAAACGGGTGATGCGAAAAAACCTTTTGGCGGTCCGAAACCCAAAGGAAAATCGAAGCCTAAATCACGCGCTTAAAATGATTAAATAAAAAAAGACACTTCGGTGTCTTTTTTTATGGGTGTTATGCTCGGCAGCATAAGAAAGTTTGCATTTTTATATGCTGTTACAAGCTCAATGCCATATGTGTGTCGGTTATCTCAATGAAATACGAGCAAAATTTGACAGCTTATCGGAATTGTCTGACAGTGAGAGGAAATGCACTTGCTGTCGTTTTAGCGAATGATCTAAAGTATCTGTATATAGCAATGGATGCTATTACTCTGAACGAAGTGGCATGTGATGTTTAACGCTTTAAGTTTGCAACTTTTTGTCAGTTTAAATACGTATTGTGTGAAAGTTAGAGTTATTTTTTTTAATAGGAAATTAAAAAAATAATACTGGTTGTATACTTCGTCTTCATAAGAAGTATGTCAAAAACCAAAAATATAAGAAATATAAAGGATTATGAGATGACTATATACATAGTAATAGGGAGTATTTTACTCTTCTGTGTGCTCATAATGGCTTGGAAAAGTTTAGAAGGTGATTCTAAGCAACAAGATAGCGCATTGAAACAACGTGCTATTTTCAACATTAATGAGCAATTAACCTACACGCGTTTAAAAGAAATTTTGCCTAAGCATACGATCCTCGCGCATGTGTCTTTTGATGCACTGTTGACCACGAAATATTATCGTACGCGGAACAAGTATCGAAATATGGTGGCGGACTTTGTCGTCTTAGATGAACAGCATCAGATCTTGGCGATCGTCGCTTTAGATGATCCGATGGTGCTAAAACGGATGCAGCAGTCGCAATATCAAGATGCTTTGCTCGCTTTGGCAGGCTATCGGGTCATTCGTTATGATGATGTGCCTGAGTACGTTCAATTACGCGAAGATTTCTTAAATGAGCAGCGTGTACAAGCGCCATTTGTACCGGTTAATGATCTGAAAAAATATCATTTATATTCAGATTTGGAACGTAAAAAGATCAAAATTATTGGATCTTAGGGATTCAAAGACCAAAATCTTTTGCAAAAAAAAGCATGTCTTTAGACATGCTTTTTTTTAATGGTTATTTAGGCTTAATGATTATTCAGGCTTAACGGCTACGACCGTTAATTCTACCAGTACACGAGGGTCGTATAATTTGGTTTCGACACAAGTCCTTGGTAATGCTTCAATGTCTGATACCCACGTATCCCATACCTCATTGAATGCGGCATAATCTTGTTCAATATCTTTAAGATAAATGGTCACTGACATAATGTGGCTTTTATCTGTACCGGCATCTGCAAGGAACCGATCAATAAGCTCAAATGTTTGCTGTGTTTGTCCTTTGATGTCTAAATCAAGGTCTGTTGCCAATTGACCTGCCAAATGGATCAATTGACCAGAAATAGCGATTTCGGAAAAGCGTTTTGAAACATGCAGGCGTTGGATGGTCATGCGGAATATCCTGAAAGCAAAAAGAGCACTTAATCTTGAGTTTTAGGCATCGTAGCTGCAACTAAGGCCGTCAATAAACAGCCGACAGCAAGGTAGATTGCCACATAATGCCATGAACCATCACCCCAAATCACCAAAGCTGCTGCAATCATTGGGGTAAAGCCACCACCGATAATGCTAGCCACTTGATAGCCGACACCTGCGCCACTGTAGCGATAGGCGGTACCAAACAAGGAGGTAAAAATCGGCTGGTGTACACTCACCACCATATCATGGGCAATATTGGCAAGGAAAATTGCACCGACAATAATCAGCCAAGTATTTTGAGCATCAAGGGCCATAAAGAATGGAAAGGCAGAAAGCGCACCAATCAATCCACCCAAAACACACATTTTACGATGATCAAATCGATCTGCTAGCCACGCAAAGAGCGGAATGCTGAAGCAGCTAATGGCACCAACCATTAAGGTGATATTCAGGAAGAACTGTTTGTCCATGCCCAATTGAGCGGTGGAATAATTCAGTGCAAAGTTCGTCACCAAATACATGGTGAGTAACTCGGTCAGGCGCAGCGCAATAATGTAGAAAAAGGCTTTTGGGTGTTGGCTAATCGCTTGCAGAATCGGTAATTTTTGTGGCGTTTGTTGAGCTTTGACCATATGGTCGACGAATTCTTGTGATTCGTCTTGATCACGTCGAATCCACATTGCGATAGCCAGCAAGACAATACTGGCAATAAAGGGAATTCGCCACGCCCAATCGGCAAAAGCATCTTCACCCAAAGTGGCAATAATCAAAGACACAGCGCCTGTTGCCAGAACGAGTCCGACGCCATAGCCAATTTGTACACCACTACTGTAAAAGGCTTTTTTGCCTTTCGGGGCATTTTCTACAGCCATCAGGGCAGCGCCGCCCCATTCACCACCGACAGCAAAACCCTGTATTGCCCGAAGTGTTACGAGCAGGATCGGGGCCCACCAACCGATGGCCGCAAAATTGGGTAATAAACCGATACCGACAGTCGAAATCCCCATCAGGATGACGGTGAGCACCAACATTTTTTTCCGACCCAATTTGTCACCAAAGTGTCCAAATACAATGCCGCCTAAGGGGCGGAACAGGAAGCCGACGCCAAATGTGGCTAAAGCAGCAAGCGTGCCCATATTGTTGCCAATACTAGGGAAAAACAGATCTTTGAAAATGAGTGCGGCAACAATGCCATAAAGTAAAAAGTCGTACCAATCGACTACGGCACCAATGAAGCTACTTAATGCGGCTTTACGAGCGCGTTGTTCTTGATTTTGTGAAATATTTTGAGGATTTGGAGCAGATTTTGCAGAAGGCATACAGCGGGGTATTCCATGATTGACAACAGAGTTGCCCTGTAATATTCGGATTTGATCGTCACGCCAATCACAGGACAGCATGCTGAAAGTAAAGGTGATTTTCAGCATCTCAGCGCATACACGGATAATGTAGTGCGCTGATAGAGTACTCTAATTTTAGGCTTTGTGAATAGCAAATTGCTTTAATTTTGTTCTTCTGCCTAAATCTTAAGCAAATACGATCTTCTTGAAGTTTTTAGAGCAGCGAAAGTTGTGTTTCTTGGTTTTGCGCACTTAATTGATAAACCCCTACGCCAATCAGGCGAAATTGATCGTCCTCGGAAATATGCATTTCATGCAGTAATTGCTGCAATACCTGCGCAAGGTCTTCACGATGATTCAGTGACGTTTTAAAACTTTTACTGTGCTGTAGCACTTGGAAATTCTTCAGTTTTAATTTGGCCGATACACCGCGCGCGCTTAACTGCTTTTTTTCTAAACTAGACCAAACTTGGTCAATCAGTTTGGGCCAATAGGGCTGACATTGGCTCAGGGTGAGATCATCATCAAAAGTGGTTTCTTTGGAAATCTGCTGACGCTCGCGGCTAGATTGGACCGGTCGTTCATCAATCCCGTGTGCATACAGATAGAGTTGTCGGCCATATTTACCAAAATGATGAATCAGAACGGCTTCTTCAATTTGTTGTAAATCACCCAATGTATTGAGTTGCATGGCTTTTAATTTTTCTTGAGTGACTTTTCCCACACCAGGAATTTTTTTCAGTGCCAAGTCATGGATGAAATGCAGAACTTGTGAAGGTTTGATAATACAAATGCCATTAGGTTTGTTCCAATCAGAAGCGACTTTAGCCAAAAATTTATTGGGCGCGACACCTGCGGAGGCAGTTAAACCAGTGCTTTGTAAAATCTCTGCCTGAATTCGCATAGCGACTTCGGTAGCGCTCGGAATGTGTTGTAAATTTTCTGTGACGTCCAAATAAGCTTCGTCTAAAGATAGTGGCTCAATCAGCGACGTATAGCGTTGAAAAATGGCATGAATTTGCGCCGAAACAGCACGATATTTTTCAAAATTAGGTTCGATCACCACGACCTGTGGGCAGAGTTTACGGGCCTGTGCCATCGACATTGCAGAACGTAAACCAAATTCACGTGCAGGATAGGATGCGGCACAGATGACTGCACGAGGGTGATGTGAAGACACAACAACAGGAAGCTGCTTGAGTTCTGGACGTTCCCGCAGCTCTACTGATGCAAAGAATGCATCCATGTCGATATGTATGATTTTCCTCATGCCTAGTTAGATCAGTGCCTAAAAATTGAATGTCAGTATCGCACAGTCAATCCAACGCTTTCCTCAATTTTTTAACTCGAACGACACAGGTTGACTGAGTAAAACCACCTTGGTGTTTTGAGCTGCTGCCGACTGTATTAATAGATTTAGGCTTTGAGGGGTGTCATCGGCAAAGCGGGGCAAAAATTCGAGCTCTGGATTCAGTGGTTTGAAAAAATTATCCCAATGAATTGGAATCACGGTGCTGGGTTGAAGAGTCGCTAAGGTTTCTTTGAAATATTGCTGTTGAAACGCTGCCGTTTGCTTGGAAAGTTGGGCGATGCCTAGAAATAAAGTATCGACTTTTAGTTTTTGCAACTGTTTGGGCACAGCACCTGTACTGGCTTTGACTAAACTGTAATGCGGCCCATGTTGGATGAGATAGTCATATGATCCACCTTCTTTAAACTGACTAAAATGTGCAGGGAGTTGCAGTGGCTGCGAAATTTCTTCCCCCAAATCATCATTCACGGCCGTTGGCGGAGTATGTTGCGAGGGGATGGCAGTAATGGTGAATTTACCGATTTGCATCGGTTGCCAAGCTTGAACTTCGTGTAGTTGTGATTCAGCGACTGGCATCGCCCGTGCAATATTTAAGGTGCTTTTAGATCCGACAATCATGGTCTTGGGGAGCTGGTGGGCCAACATTGGAATATCGAGCGCATGATCATAATGTGAATGAGTCACGAAAATAGCACGTGTGCGTTTTAAGTCGTATTGGTCGATATAGCTGTGTAATAAAGGCTGATCACTTTGGATTTGAGTGAATATGGTCTGACTGAGCGAAGGTCGACTAAAGAAGCCATCGATGAGGATTTGCTCTTGGCCATCGTCAAACAGTAAAGTCGAAACACCAAAGAACTTCACGTGATAGGGCGCCGCTGAGTGAGTATCTGTAGTGCTTTGTGCGGGATGTTGATAATGCCACGTTTTAAACGCTGCCAAGGTCCCTGAAGGTTGGATCAAATATTCCAATATCCCGATGGCGAGGACTATAAAGACTGAAAATATAATAAGAAAAATTTTTAAAATACGCATCCTGCGACTCAGTTTTCATGGATTATTTTCTTCGATGTTGTCCTGAGTCGGTGAATAAATCAACGGGGTTTGATCGGGGAAACGCCATTTTTGTCTAAAAAATCAGTCCATGCCTTGGCATCACCTGAAAATACATTTAAATCGACGGTGGTCGAGATGCCTTGAATTTTTCCTTGATTAGTATGTTGCCAAATCAGCCATTTCGGATTGTTTTTTAGATCGGGTGGGCCTTTATATTCGCGGACCCACAGCGGCGTCTGTTTAAACTCGCCAGCTAAGACAATATTATAAAAAGACTTCGAAGTATAAAAAATCGGTTGTTTGCCATAATGGCGGTGCAAGCGATCATGCATATAGCTGATTTCTTTGAGTAACTGCTCTTTGCTGTAGGTGTTAATGCAATTGGTGTCATATTCCAAATCAATCACGGGAGGAAGGGCATCGGCTTTTTTCGGCACGGAAGCAATAAAATTTTCCGCCTGAATCTTGCCATCACGGCACAGACGATAAAAATGATAGGCCCCAACTAAAAAACCATTTTCCCGTGCTTGTAACCAGTTGTCTTGAAATTTTCGATCTTTAAAATCACCACCTTCCGTGGCTTTGAGATAAACGAATTGGTATTTTTTAGGTGAAATTTTTGACCATTGAATATCTTTTTGATGATGGGAAACATCAAAGCCTTTGACAGGATATTCTTCTGCAGATGCAGGGCGATGCGGCATCACGGCTAAATAACCTAGTCCTGCCACTACCATGACGCCGCTGATAGCGCTAAGTGCAATAATCGGGCTGTATTTTTTGAGTGAACTTTTTGTGGTACGTGATTTGGCTTTTTTAGGCATGAAAATGTATCCAAGTATCCTTTTTATCATAACCCTTTAAAGGTTGATCTGTCATAGATTTGCCTGATGACACAGGTTTAGACATCCACATGTTTAGGAATCTGCCAAAAAATCGCTGCGGTAATCAGGTTAATGCAGCCGAGTAAAATCAAGGTGCTATGGAATGCTGTTTCGATTTGTGCAGCACCATAATAGGCCGTAAACACGTTGACTAAAGTCCCTGCCAAAGCCACACCGATACTCATCGAAACCATCATAATCATAGACAAGAAACTGTTGCCACTGCTGGCATCTTGCTGAGGTAAATCTTTGAGGGTTAAGGTATTCATCGAAACGAATTGCAGCGAATTTAAAATACCAAAAATAAAAAAGTGTAAGGCACGTAACCAAGTGGGGGTTTCAGCCGTAGAGAGTGCAAAACTACAAATACAGGCGCCAACCAAGAAAGTATTTACCAATAACACTTTACGATAGCCAAAACGTTGAATAATTTGACGAATAATCGGTTTTGATGCCAATGAACCGAGTACTGTCGGTATCATCAATAAACCAGTGATAAAGGGCTCAAAGCCAAAAGCCACTTGTAGCATTAAGGGAATCAAAAATGGCATGGCATTGCCGCCAAGGCGGGCAAAGAAGTTGCCAATAATACCGATGGCATAGATCCGATTTTGAAATAATTTACTGCGAAACAGCGCATTGGCATGGGTATGTGCATGAAAGGCATAGATCAAACCAGCGATGATCCCCGCAGCGACCAAAAGCAGGCTCCACCATAGCGGCAGATGCGGGCTGGCAAAGTTTTCAATGCCTAACGATAACCCCACCATGGCGATGACCAATAAGAAAAAACCCATAAAGTCGAAGCGTTGTACGCTCGGTTCGGTCACATTGGGCATGGCTTTAAAGGTAATGAGTACCCCTAGCAGTCCCATTGGAATGTTAATTAAAAAGATCCAATGCCATGTTGCGACTTCCACCATCCAACCGCCAAGGGTAGGGCCAATTAAGGGGCCCATCAAACCGGCAAGGCTCATCAGACTCATGGCCGATAAAAACTGTGTCCGAGGAATTACTTTGAGCATTGCCAAACGCCCAACAGGTAGCAGTAATGCGCCACCTATGCCCTGAATTACCCGATAAACCAGCAGCTCATTCAGGCTATTGGCCATACCGCAGCCTAGTGATGCTAATGTAAAAATAATAATGGCTGTGAAATAGGTATTTCGGACACCAAAACGATCGGCCAACCAACCACTTAAGGGAATACACGCTGCGACAGACAAGACATAGGCCACGACCACACTATGCATTTGAAGCGGGTCTTCGCCCAAACTTCTTGCCATCGCTGGGATTGCGGTATTGACGATGGTCGTATCTAGCCCTTGCATAAAAAAGCCAATAGAGACCAATAGCACTAGAAGTCTAAATTCGGGTTGTAAAGCCTGATGCGTTGGCGTGCTATTCATAAGTCAATAAAGCTGAGATTTTTAAACAGTTTAAATGAATATTGCCATTTGGATGTAGTAAAAGCTTTGCATAATTGAGCCAAAAAATTGCAAGAAAAATGCAATGAGAGTTTCATCTCTATGCAACCTAATGTTTATAAATTGGTCATATTTTAATAAAAGACGAATGAAAACATGAAACTACAAGTTTCGGTACTGATATGGTTAAACAAGGCGATGTGGGACCTGAAGGTCTGATTTTTATTGCGGCCAAAGATTCGCCCAATGCCCAACCTTTGTTGGTGGTTGGAAATGAAGTGAACGGTAGCACTGCGGTTTATCAGATTAAATTGAAATAATTTAATTTTAAATTGTTGTTTTATCTAAAATTTTTATTTTAATGTCGAGAAAAGCACGGCACAAAATTGTATGAACGCCAGATAAACTGTCATAATGCGCTCAAGTCCTTCATTTATTGGAGGGCTTTTTCTTTATGGCAAAGGTGTTTTGTTTTCATGACAATCGAAATTCTGATGGTCATAGGCTTCTGTCTCGCGGCCTATTCTATTGTCGGTAATGATGTGCCACAGACATTGGGAACCTTTATTTCATCCAATGCGCATCGCCCTTGGTGGCTGTTGTGGATCTATGTCAGCAGTATTCTAGCCATTGTATTGGTTTATGGTTGGTACAGTTCTGGCGTGGGGGATGCATCTTATGGTCGTTTAGAAACGATTCCATTTCCCGCAGAAGGGGTAACGTGGCTCTATATTGTGCCACCGATCTTACTGATCATTTTGACTCGCTACGGTATTCCAGTCAGTACCACATTCTTAGTGTTGACGATTTTCTCTCCGAGTAGTCTCGGGTCGATGTTAACCAAGTCGATGATGGGTTATGCGGTAGCTTTTGTTGTCGCGATTATTATTTACCGTTTTGTGATTAAAGGCATTTCGGTTTATTTCAGTAAAACACGTGATGAAACCCCCTCGAATATTTGGGTGGGACTACAGTGGGTTTCGACGGCATTTTTATGGAGTCAGTGGCTGATTCAGGATTTGGCCAATATTTTTGTCTACGTCCCTCGTCAGGTGCCGCTGGAGTTCCTGATTTTTGCAATTGTGGTGTTTATCGTACTGCTTGGGATCATTTTGTACCAACGTGGTGGGGCGATTCAGGGCATTATCGACACCAAAACGGGTGTGGCTGATATCCGCTCGGCAACCATTATCGACTTTATGTATGCCTTGATTTTATTGGTGTTCAAAGAGTGGAGTAATATTCCAATGAGTACCACTTGGGTGTTCTTGGGCTTACTCGCAGGACGTGAATTTGCCATGTCCATGCATTTACATGAAGTGAATAAATATCGAACTTCACGAAATGTCAGCAAAGATGCGATGAAATTGATGCTTGGTTTGTTGATGAGTATTTTCTTAGCGACAACATTGCCATGGTTCTATCGTATGGTGTCAGGTTAAGTCGACACGATCTCGATTTGAAGTAGGATATTGAGTAATAAAAAAGGGGAATGATTTATTCCCCTTTTTGACATCTAAAATACAGTTAGACCACGAAATTTTTCGGGCAATCTAAATTTTTCAGTGCACTAAAGATCTGCTTCGAAGAATTACATACGATCAGCTTGGCACGATGCTGCGGCGGCAAGAAACCTTCAGCGACCGCATGGTCTAATTGTGCAATTAGTGCATCATAGAAGCCATTGACGTTATAAAGCATCATCGGCTTTTGGTGTTGATTCAACTGTCCCCAAGTGGCGATTTCTAAAATTTCTTCGAATGTACCGAGACCACCGGGCAGAGCAACAAAGGCACTTGCACGTTCTGCCATCATGGCTTTACGCTCATGCATACTGCGCACGACGTGTAGTTCAGTCAAATGATTATGTGCAATTTCATAATCCAACATAAACTCAGGAATCACACCCACGGCTTCGCCGCCATGATCGACCACAGCGTCAGCGACTTGACCCATCAGGCCAATACTGGCGCCACCATAGACCAGACCAAAACCATGTTCAGCCAAGCCTTGCGCTAATGCGATGGCTTTTTCTTGATAAATTGGATTGTTACCAGAGCGGGAGCCGCAATACAGTGCGATTAAAGGTTGTGTTGTAGCAGGAGAAGGATTACCACGTTTTTCTGTCATTTTTAATCCGCTATTCATTACGTTTTAATTTTACCTTAGCATGTTATTTTTTATGACACTACATTGGCAGCTAAATATGACAATTTAATGTCATCATTGGGTTTAAATTCTTCCATACTGAGATTGTACTTTGGTAAAAAAGGGTGAATTTTTACCTTAACTTGCTATACTTAAAACTTCATTTTAAGCTAAAGAACCGTCATGGGTAGTGGTTGTTGTCACTCAGCACACATCAAAATATTAGAAAGAACGCCATTAAAAGCGTTTGCGCATGTCCAATGCATTTCATCTTCAAATCAGCATGATCCACGTGTGAATAACATTCAGGAGATACAATTATGATCTTTGAATGGATGTCCGACCCATCTGCATGGGTGGGTTTATTGACACTGGTGGTGCTTGAGATTGTTTTAGGTATCGATAACCTGGTTTTTATTGCGATTCTTGCGGAAAAATTACCGCCAGAACAGCGTAATACTGCACGGATTGTCGGCTTATTGCTTGCACTGTGTATGCGATTGATCTTACTGGCCTCGATTGCATGGGTGGTGACTCTAACCAATCCACTGTTCCATATTTTCGACCATCCATTTTCCGGTCGAGATCTGATTTTACTGTTTGGTGGGGTGTTCTTGCTATTTAAAGGCACCATGGAACTGCGTGAACGTCTTGAAAACAAGCCTATGCTAAAGGAAGAAAATCCTGTGCATGCGACGTTTTGGATGGTGATTGTGCAGATTGTGGTGCTCGATGCCGTGTTCTCGCTCGACAGCGTGATTACCGCTGTCGGGATGGTGAAACACCTTTCTGTCATGATGATTGCGGTCATTATTGCTGTCGGCATTATGCTGTGGGCATCTAAACCACTGATGAACTTCGTGAACCGTCACCCAACGGTGGTGATTCTGTGCCTGTGCTTCTTAATGATGATCGGTTTCTCGCTCTTAGTCGAAGGCTTTGGTTTCCATATTCCAAAAGGTTACTTATACGCGGCCATTGGTTTCTCTGTCATGATTGAGTTCTTGAACCAAACCATGCGTCATAATCAGGAAAAAATGGTCACAACCACAGACTTACGTTATCGCACAGCCTCAGCTGTGATGCGTATGCTCGGTGGGAAAAATGTTGCAGACAATCAAAATGAAAATGAAGATGTGCTTGCAACACGTGCTTTTGCTGATGAAGTCTTTGATGAAGACAACGGGGTTTACCACAGTGTCATGGTACAAGGGGTACTGGGTTTATCTGAGCGTCCAGTAAAGTCCGTGATGACACCTCGTCCTGAACTGGAATGGATTGATTTAGATGAAGAACCTGAGGCGATTCGTGCTCAATTACTCAGTACCACGCATTCACGTTTAATTGTGGCCCATGGTGAGTTAGACAATATCGCGGGTGCGGTACTGACTCATAAAGTCATGAATGACTATATTGAAACAGGCGTACTCGATTTCGAAAAACATCTCCGTGAGCCTGTGGTGGTGCATGAAAATGCACAAGTCTTGATGGTGATGGAACAGCTACGTCAAGCACCGTTGCAAATGGCTTTGGTGTTGAACGAATACGGTTCAATTGAAGGGATTGCAACACCGATCGATGTCTTAGAAGCGATTGCTGGTGAGTTCCCCGATGAAGATGAACCGGAAACGGCAGCAGAAAGTCTCGATGATGGTTCATTGTTACTCGATGGCTCAACCGATATTCGCCACGTGTCTTTATTGTTGGGTCGTGACTTGGTGGATGATGCTGAACAGTATTCGACATTGTCCGGATATATCTTATTTCATTTGGGCCGTTTACCAGCCAATGGTGAAAAATTCAAAGCGGATGAACACATCTTTGAAGTGGTCACAATGGATGGCCATAAGATCGAAAAAGTGCATGTCATTCCCATGCCAACTGAAGATTAAGCTGAAGCCAAGAGAACATTCAGCTTAATCTATATAGATCAATATTGATTCACATACTGCTGATGAAAATTGTGTGGAAAGATCCGTTAAAATAGCCTGCATTGTCAGGCTATTTTTTATGGAAACAAATATGTCACAAGTCCAATGTCCATGTGGCAAAGGTGAATATGGTAGCTGTTGTCAGCCCTTACATACGGGGCGTGAAAATGCACAGACTGCAGAGCAGTTGATGCGTTCACGTTATAGTGCTTTTGCACAGCATGAGATTGATTATATTGTACAAACAACTGCGCTTGGACAGCAGCAAGCCTTGGATGTGAGTGCCATTGCAGCGTGGAGTCAGGCCAATCAGTGGTTAAAACTTGAAGTTGTACAAGCCCAAGAAAAACTCGATAAAAACCATGCTCAAGTTGAATTTAAAGCCCATTATCACGATGGGCAGCAAGCGCAGGTACATCATGAAATTTCACACTTTGTGAAGTTCGAGCAGCGCTGGTATTTCCTTGATCCGACCACAGAGATGAAAATCACCATGAAGCAGCCGTGTATTTGTGGTTCTGGACGAAAATTTAAACAATGTTGTGCGCAATTTTTATAACATTTGAGCAGATTTAGCTTAGAATAGCGCGCATCTCAACCCTCAGTGGAAGAAGGGCGATGTTACTTACCGTTATTTATATTATCGCAATCACGGCAGAAGCAATGACAGGTGCATTGTCTGCGGGTCGGCGGAGTATGGACTGGTTTGGGGTAACATTGATTGCCTGTGTCACGGCACTGGGGGGCGGTTCGGTTCGTGATGTGCTACTTGGGCACTATCCACTGACGTGGGTTAAGCATCCTGAATATCTCATGCTGACCTGCTTTGCTGCATTTGTCACCATCCTGATTGCAAAGTGGATGCGTCATCTTCGTAATATCTTCTTGGTTCTCGATGCCCTTGGTCTCATAGGTTTTACCATTATTGGCTGTCAAATTGCTTTAGAAATGGGCCATGGTTTTGTCGTCTCTGCAGTAGCAGGGGTGTTAACTGGGGTCTCTGGCGGTATTTTACGAGACATCCTGTGTAACGATGTCCCGCTGGTGTTCCGTCGTGAACTTTATGCCAGTATTTCTTTTGTGTCCGTGATTTGTTATTGGCTCTGCATTGAGATTGGCTTATCGCTAGAATTGACCGTCATTGCGACGCTCATTTTCGGTTTCACCTTACGTCTGATCGCCATTTACTTTGGCTTAGAAATGCCTAAATTCATTTATAAAGATGATGATGATCAGTCGGTATCTTCAAAAGATTTGTCGTAACCGCGTTGCTATAACATCACATTAAAATGCTAAAAAGACGGATCAATGGTCGGTCTTTTGCATGGATCTATACTAAAAAACGCAAAATCATACATCCTGTTGGGAAAGCAGTGTTCATCCTTCCACCAGTTCAGAGATCTTGTTATGGACTTAGTCTCACGTATACAACGCTTACCCATCGGTAAGTTTCACTACACTTTACTTTGGGTTATTGGCCTTGGCTGGATGTTTGATGCCATGGATACGGGACTCATTTCCTTTATCTTAGCGAAAATGGCTGAAGATTGGGCCATGACGCCAAATGATAAAAGTTGGGTGGTCTCGATTGGTTTTGTTGGGATGGCGATTGGTGCGGTGTTTTCTGGAGGACTGGCAGATCGCTTCGGCCGAAAAACAGTGTTTGCATGGACATTGGTAATTTATAGCTTAGCTACCGCTGCATGTGCATTTGCACTTAATCTAACTTGGTTGTTGGTATTTCGTTTTATTGTCGGCTTAGGTTTAGGGGGGCAACTCCCAGTCGCGGTGACTTTGGTCAGTGAATATATTCCAGCTCATGTACGTGGACGTTTTATTGTCTTACTAGAAAGTTTTTGGGGGCTGGGCTGGTTGGTTGCTGCATTGGTATCACGCTTTATTATTCCGGATTTTGGTTGGCATGCGGCTTTCCTGATTGGCGGTATTCCTGCGTTATATGCGATCGTGATTTGGAAAATGGTGCCTGAATCTGTACCTTATTTGATTAACCGTGGACGTTTTGATGAAGCACATGCATTGGTGAAAAAGATTGAAGCCAAATGTGGTGTAGAAGTTGTTGAAATCTTTGAGGTCAAACCGGTTGCAGAAAAGCACAATATCAGTTTTTCACAGCTTTGGTCAGGCATTTTTGCACGTCGTACTTTAATGCTGTGGCTTATTTGGTTCGGTATCGTCTTTTCTTATTACGGTATTTTTACATGGTTACCAAGCTTATTGGTCAAAGAAGGCTACACCATTGTTCAATCCTTTGAATATGTTTTGGTCATGATTTTGGCACAATTACCGGGTTATATTGCAGCTGCATGGTTGGTCGAAAAATTAGGTCGTAAAGCTACGTTGGCGGGCTTCATTGGGATGTGTGCCATTTCGGCATATTTCTTCGGTCAGTCTGGCAGTGTGACAGAGATTGTGATTTGGGGCTGTTTAATGTCCTTCTTTAATCTCGGTGCTTGGGGCGTACTTTACACCTATACACCAGAACAATACCCGGCCAATATTCGTGCCTTTGGTTCGGGCTGGGCGGGTGCCATTGGTCGGATCGGGGGCATTGCCGCGCCTTTTGCTGTGACACATATGATGGATATGGATCATGGTTTTAGCTATGTCTTTATGATGTTTACAGCAGTCTTAATTGCCGTTGCCGTGGTGATTTTGGTTTTAGGTGAAGAAACCAAAGGCAAAACTTTAGAATCCATTGGTCTATAAAGACTGTTGAATTTTTAGTTGATCATGGTGAATAAAATGGATATTTTTACGCCATAAGACACAATTTGTCGCAGAGTGTTAGATCATCCCCTTGTATAGGGGACACCTGCGACATAGCATAAGAACCCAATAAAGAACGAACAATTTAGGATTACAGGTTGTTATGACAAGCCTTGCGCATCATGCGACAGAAAACCGTTCCGTAGCAGAATTTACCGAACAAGCATATCTCAACTACGCCATGTACGTGATTATGGATCGTGCATTGCCACATATCAGTGATGGTCTAAAACCCGTTCAGCGTCGTATCGTCTATGCGATGAGCGAGCTCGGGCTAAAGCCAACGGGTAAGCCAAAAAAATCTGCACGTACGGTTGGTGATGTACTGGGTAAATACCATCCTCATGGTGACTCAGCTTGTTATGAAGCCATGGTCCTCATGGCGCAGCCGTTTAGTTATCGCTATCCATTTATTGAAGGTCAGGGAAACTGGGGTTCACCAGATGATCCGAAATCCTTCGCAGCGATGCGATATACCGAAGCAAAACTGTCTGCTTATAGTGATTTATTATTGTCTGAGTTAGGACAAGGGACTTGTGATTGGCAGGATAACTTTGATGGTTCGATGAAAGAGCCAGTGAATTTACCGGCACGTGTTCCAAATATTTTACTCAACGGCACAACGGGTATTGCTGTGGGTATGGCAACGGATATTCCACCGCATAACTTACGTGAAGTGGTGAAGGGCACCATCGCCTTAATTCGCAATCCAAACTTAACCGATGAGAAAGTCTCAGAATATATTCCTGCGCCTGATTTGCCGACACGTGCGGAAATTATTACTTCTCCAGAAGAATTACTCAAAATTCAAACCACAGGTCGCGGTAGTTATCGAACTCGTGCGGTGTACAGTATTGAGAAAAATGAAATCGTGATTACGGAGTTGCCGTATCAGGTTTCAGGCTCAAAAGTGATCACGCAGATTGCAGATCAAATGCAGGCGAAGAAGTTGCCATTGGTCACGGACTTACGTGATGAGTCAGATCATAAAAATCCAACACGTTTAGTGATCGTCCTGCGCTCGAATCGTATTGATGCTGAATCGGTGATGAGTCATCTATTTGCAACCACCGACTTAGAGTCGAGCTATCGTGTCAATATGAACATGATTGGCGCTGACGGTCGTCCGCAAGTGAAATCGATCCGCCGTATTTTGTTGGAATGGATCGAAATCCGTAAAAATACCGTAACACGTCGTTTGACTTATCATCTGAATAAAATTGAAAAACGATTACATATACTTGCAGGCTTGATCATTGCCTATCTGAATATTGATGAAGTGATTCGAATTATTCGTGAAGAAGATCAGCCTAAACCGGTGTTGATGACGCATTTTAATATCGATGAAATTCAAGCCGAAGCGATTTTAGAACTTAAGTTACGTCATTTGGCAAAACTTGAAGAAATGGAAATGCGCCGTGAACAAGAAGAATTGGAAGCCAAAGCAGCCATTATTCGTGAACAATTGGCGAATCCTGAGTCATTAAAAGCATTGATCATTAATGAACTTAAAGAAGATGCGAAGAAATTTGGTGATGACCGCCGTTCTCCAATTGTGAAACGTGCAGAAGCCCATGCGATTAATGAACAAGATATGCTTCCTGCAGATCCTGTGACTGTGGTGTTGTCTGAAGCGGGTTGGATTCGCTCGGCGAAAGGTCATGAAGTCGATGCTGAGAACTTAAATTTCCGTGCAGGTGACCAATATCTCAGCCATGCGCAAGGTAAATCAAATCAACGCGTTTATGTCTTAGATGATGCCGGTCGTAGCTATGCTTTGGGCATCAATACTTTACCATCCGCGCGTGGTTTAGGTGAGCCTCTGAGTTCTAAACTTGCACCTGCAAGTGGTGTCGGCTTTAAACAAGTATTTATTGCTGAAGATGAAACAGAAGTCTTGGCGATGAGTAGTAAAGGCTATGGCTTTAAAACCCAAGCCAAAAACCTCGATACCAATGCAAAAGCAGGTAAAGCCTTCCTTACCTTATCTGAAGGCGCGGCGGTCATGAATTTAACGGCGATTGAGAATGCAACACATCTTGCACTCCTCAGTTCTGCGGGGCGTTTGCTGTTGGTTGAACTTGATGAATTACCAGTATTGAATAAGGGTAAAGGTAATAAATTGATACAACTTGAAGCAAAAGATCAAATAGTATCCATGACAACTTTGAATTTAGATGAAATAATTCAAGTGCTTGCAGGAAATCAACAATTAAAGCTTAAAGGCGACGATCTGCAAAAATATGTGGGTAAACGTGCATCGAAAGGCGTGTTGTTACCACGTGGATATCAAAAAGCAAATAAACTGTTCATTCAAAGATAATACTAGCATCCATGGAACGAAATACGTTATATATGCTGTTATTCGTGAAATGGATGCAATATTAAGCACAAACAAGTTAAATAATGACCGCTTAATATTGAAAAAAAACAGTTGGATTATTAAGGATTACGACAGGAGAATTGGGCGTTATGGAAAAGATTTGGTTCGCTGAATACCAAAAGACAGGGATTCCAGAAACTGTAGAATTACCCGCAGAAAATACCTCATTGGTCGATATTTTTGAGCGTAATTTTCAGAAGTTTGGCTCAAGAGATGCCTTTATCTTCATGGATAAAGTCTTAACTTTTAAAGAACTTGATGAAGCAAGCCGTAAATTTGCAACTTATTTGCAAAGCTTAGGTTTGGCTAAAGGTTCACGCGTTGCAGTTATGATGCCGAACGTTCTTCAATATCCTGTTGTCGCATTGGGTGTATTCCGCGCTGGCCTGGTATTGGTCAACGTGAATCCACTGTATACCTCTCGTGAACTTGAGCATCAATTAAATGACTCTGGTTCAGAGGCATTGGTTATCATTGAAAACTTTGCATCTGTTTACCAAGCGATTATTGGTAAAACCCCAGTAAAACACGTGATCGTGGCATCTGTGGGTGACATGCTTGGTACGCTGAAAGGTACATTGGTTAACTTTGTATTACGTTCAGTACGTAAACAAATTCCAGCTTGGAACATTCCAGGTCATATTCGCTTTAATGCAGCAATGTCTAAAGTGAGTGCAAACAATTACAAACGTCCAAACTTAACTCTAAGTGATACTGCAGTACTTCAATATACTGGTGGTACAACTGGCGTATCTAAAGGCGCAGAATTAACACATCGTAACCTTGTGTCAAACATGTTGCAGTGTGATGGTATTTTCCAAAGTAAATTTGGTCAGCAAGATGGTCAGCCAGATGATCGTATCTTCTGTGCATTACCGCTGTATCACATCTTTGCATTTATGGTGTGTGCACTTTACGGCATGTACAAAGGTCAGGCGAACGTATTGATTCCTAACCCGCGTGACCTACCTGCGGTAATGAAAGAATTACGTAAATACCAACCTTCATTCTTTCCAGCAGTGAACACTTTGTTTAATGCTTTGGTGAACAATGAAGAGTTCAAGCAACTTGACCACAGCAAGCTAAAAATGGCGATGGGTGGTGGTATGGCAGTACTTCCTTCGACTGCAGAAGCGTGGAAGAAAGTTACCGGTACCAATATCATCGAAGGTTATGGCTTATCAGAAACTTCACCTGTTGCAACTGCAAACCCTCCAGCATCAATGGAATTCAGCGGTACGATTGGTATTCCATTGCCACTGACTGAAGTTGCTATTCTAGATGATGATGGCAATGAAGTTGCTCAAGGTGAGCAAGGTGAAATTTCGATTCGTGGTCCTCAAGTCATGAAAGGCTATTGGAACCGTCCAGATGAAACTGCCAAAGTAATGACGGCGGACGGTTTCTTCCGTACAGGTGACATTGGTGTCATGGATCCACGCGGTTATGTGAAGATTGTAGACCGTAAAAAAGACATGATTTTGGTGTCTGGCTTCAACGTTTATCCTTCTGAAATTGAAGAAGTTGTTGCAAAACATCCAAAAGTACTAGAAGTTGCTGCGATTGGTGTTCCTGATGAAAAATCAGGTGAAGTACCTAAATTATTCGTTGTGAAAAAAGATCCATCTTTAACGACTGAAGAAGTTTTGGCATTCGCAAAAGAAAACTTAACTGGCTATAAACGCCCACGTTATGTTGAATTTATGGATGAATTACCAAAATCGAATGTTGGTAAGATTCTACGTAAAGATTTGCGTAAAACAGCATAATATAATGCATAAAAAAAGCGCCTTCGGGCGCTTTTTTTATCGCTTTTAATTTTGATCATTAAAGCTTGCCTTTATTCATCGACCAGCGATCAAAGTAGCGACGTCCTACACCAAAAACACCTAAGAAAATAAACATCGCGCCGAACTGACGACTAAAGCCAGATTGGTTATAGCTGCCATAGGTTAAAATATTGTCGACTAAACAATATAGTGCAATGACAATGACCCAATGCCAAAGGGGAAGTTGCTTGATGGAAACTGCATAGAATGCAATCCACATGATGACAAAGCTGAAAACAGTCGACCATACATTTAAGTTGGCACAGATCACAGCAAGTAAAAATGCAGTCACAGGAATGACAATTTTTAAAACACGATCGACGCGAAGCTGATGGCGTTTTTGCTCTTCAAGAACTTCAAATAATTGATCTTGATCAGAAGTACTCATAGAGGATCCTTTCATCTGCCGATTATAAAAACACTATATTTAACAAAAATTATTCACGAAATGCCATGGTATTATAGCAGCCATAAAAATCTTCCTGAGAAAAAACACATGCACAGCATCAGTGGGATCATCTATCTCATTTTGGCCGCTTGTTTATTGCCATATGTATTTACATTTATTGCGAAGCGAGCTGCAGGTTTTAAGTCGAGTGATAATCAAAATCCACGTGAAGTTTTAGCGCGCTCTACAGGATTGGCGAGCCGCGCACATGCAGTGCAGCAAAATAGTTTTGAAAGTTTACCTTTATTTATTGCGGCTATTCTAATGGCTGAATACATGGTGATTCATCAACAATACATCATGACCTTTGGGATTGCCTATCTCGTTTTACGCGTTATTTATGGGCTATGTTATTTAGCGAATTGGGCAACTTTACGTTCAATCATTTGGACCTTGTCGATGTTATGCCCAATTTGCCTGATGTTATTGGTCATTAAATTAAGCTAAATGTTCAGCTTGATGATTAAATTATCAGCATGATCGCTAAAATCACAAAAAAAGCGATAAAACCGTTATAATTGTGCCGGATTAAAAGATTTAACTTGTTTAAAGAGTGATGCTATGAGCTACAGCAATATCCCAGCGGGTAAAGATGCACCAAACGACATCTATGTCATTATTGAAATTCCTGCAAATGCAGCACCAATCAAATACGAAATCGATAAAGATTCTGATGCGTTATTTGTAGACCGTTTCATGGGTACTGCAATGTTCTACCCAGCGAACTATGGTTATGTTCCAAATACATTATCTTTGGATGGTGACCCACTAGACGTACTTGTGGTAACTCCACATCCAGTAGAGCCAGGTTCTGTAATTCGTTGCCGTCCTGTTGGTAAATTGAACATGGAAGATGACGGTGGTGTTGACGCAAAACTCGTTGCGGTTCCACACGACAAATTGACTCCGCTTTATAAAGATGTTCAAGAATATACAGATCTTCCTGCATTATTGATCAATCAAATTGAACATTTCTTCCAACACTACAAAGACTTAGAGCCTGGTAAATGGGTTAAGTTAAGTGGTTGGGAAGGTGCTGATGTTGCGAAACAAGAAGTACTTAGCTCAATTGAAGCTTACAAAGCTGCGAACAAATAATATTGTTTTAAGCTGAGCATCGTTTTTAGATAAAATCGATGCTCATAAAAAAACCTGCACAGTGTGCAGGTTTTTTTTGCTATCTTAGAGTAGCTGCGAAATTAAAATAATTTCACAGGGATGTCTAAGAATAAACGCCATTCGTTTGTATCACCGATATAGTTACCAGCTTGGTAGTTATCACTTGCGCGGTAGTAAGAATGACGTACACGTAAGCTTGCGTCCTTAGCAAAACCAGATTGAACAGTATATTTCACTTGGTTAAAGAATTCGCGCTCTTGACCTTCTTTTGCTGAATTGTTGACTTTAATATCCCAGCCATAAACGAATGCAGAAGTCCAGTTCAAGCCTGGCACACCATAATCAGTAAAGTTTAAGTTATATTGAACTTGTGCCGATTTTTCATGGTTCCCCACAAAGTCAGATAAGTATGAGTTAGCTACATAGATTGACTGTGCGCCATCAGCATTTTCGCCATAGTCATAACCAGTGTTGCCTGTATTTTGTTGGTAAGCCAGCATGACTGAGTGAGCGCCTTGGTTTAATGTACCTGCAAGAGACCAGATGCTATTGCTGCGGCCGTCAACATTTTTATTACCAATTGTTGAAGAATAAGTTCCAGCTTGCTCGTCCCATTCAGTATGGTAGCCATTGAAGTCTACATTTAATGAGCGTTTTTCAGCTAAAGGCAATGTGTAGTTTGCATTGATGTAGTGACGTTCAAGCGCATCTTCACTGTCTAAGCCATAGTAAGATGCATTAAGCTGATCGTTAAATTTGTACTTTGCACCCCAAACGATTGCATTATCTAGATGACGGCCATCAGTATTGATTTGATCTGAATATTGATTCTCTGTGAATTTACCAGCAACCAATTCTAGATTTTCAATTTCACGGCTTTTCGCAAGAACACCAGTGAAATATTCTGGAACCATACGTGCTGTATTAGACGCAAGTACAGGAAGATCTAGAACTTGGGTGCCGTATTCAACAGTTGTATTTGATACTCGTGCTTTAAGGCTAGCTCCGCCACGCGCCCAATGGTCATAGGCGTCTACATCACCATTTGCATCTTTAGCTCCGCCGTTATGAAGCGGAATCATGCCATTGCCAGCATTATCATTGCTGCCTAATTTGAATGAAGCGTCGCCAGTAACATTTACACCAAAGCCGATAATACCTTTTGTAAAACCAGATTCAAGTTTTACAATCGCAGACTGAGCAGCTGAGCTGGTATCTGTTACTCGTTTTACTGCACTAGTATCATTGTCAATGTAATTAGTTTTGTCACGGTTGATGTAACCTGTACGGAACAATACAGAGCCTTCAGCATCTTCCACAAAGCCTTTAGATTCACTTTGTTCGCTAGCAAAAGCAGTAGAAATAAGAGCAGCGTTTACTAATACTGCAAGTGTTAGTTGTTGAGCTTTAAGCATTGGGAGAGAGCCTCATGCAAATTTGGTTAATATGTAGTGCGATTGTATATTTTTTCTTAAAAAAATCACTATTTTTAATGCGCTTATTACACTAAAGTTAGAAAACATTCAGATCATCGGTCAATCTGTAATAAGCAAATGTTTCGTATGTTATTGTTGTTTAACAGATAGTTTATTTAAGTTGAATATATATTAAGCTAAAGAGAAGTTTATTCATTGCTTATCATAAAAAAATATAAAAAATGGTAAAAACTTTCATTTAACTTGCTGATTTATTATCATTCTTATCGCCATTTTGTGCTGAATACAAAGTTGGCTTTTGATCGAAAATTATAAAAATAGTTGAGGGGGGGGATTTCTATGTCCAGTCAAAGCAAGCAATCTTGGCTTGTTTTTCAAAAATAGATCGTAAAACATGGCTCTGTAGTAAGTAATATCTTCCATAAAAATACAATTAAAAAAAGGTGATATAAACCGTGATAAATACATATGAATGAAGGAATTAAATTATTTTTAAATACTCGAATTGGATAAAAGATATTTTATGAATCAATACCTTATTTTTTACTGTTTTATATAATCTCACCTTTGTTTTTAAATGATTTAATTTATCAAAATAAGAAAAAAGGGGCTATACAGTGCGGTAAAATCGATTAAAATCGGCGCTAAATTTTACTCAACCCAATCCACGATCGATCCGATGTGGGGACTAAACATGATTCAATTTTATAAAAAAGCAATTTTAAGTATTTTAGTGACCCTAGGTACAGTCCCTGCATTTGCAGAACAAACTGAACAAGCCACAACTGCACAAGGGAATTGGTCTGGAAGTTTGGGCGTGGTAAACAAATATGTGTACCGTGCGAGTGAAGAAAATGATCAAGCGGCATTACAAGCCGGACTTGAATATGCACACAACAGTGGGCTGTTCGCGGGCTATTGGGGTTCTACACTCAACTATGACCCTACGGACGACAGTCAGTCACATGGTTTTGAACATGATTTCTATGTTGGATATGGACGTGAACTGAATGAAGATTGGAGCTATAAGTCACAAGTGATGGCCTATGTCTATCAAGGTGGCGGTTCAGTTTATAACGATGACCGCTCTGAAAAGCGTCGCACAACGGGCGTCGAATTTATTCAGGACATAAGTTATAAAGATTTAACTGCAAGCATGGCTGTATTGTTGTCTGATGTTAATTATGGCAACGCAGGAGATGTATATCTGAATGCTGCTTATAGCTATGCATTACCTTATAATGTTTCATTAAATTCATCGCTTGGTGTTTCTGTTTTTAATGACAGTCGTGATGACAGCCTATTAACAACCACAGAAGATGTGGTGTTCACTGAAGCACGTTTAGGCTTGAGTAAACCGATTGCTGATACTGGATTTGAAATTGCTGCTGACTATGTATGGGGCGGTAAAGATCGTGAAGGCGAGCAATTAGATGATAACGTTGTGGTTGGATTGACCTATTCTTTCTAACATTAACGAGTTGATCGTATTCGGTCATATTCTTGAAAGTGCATAATGGTGATTGTGCACTTTTTTTATGCATTTTTGAGATCGGTGTTGAAAAAATATACTCAAAAAAGCGCATTTTTAAAATCCTGTTACAACTATCAACCCGAAGATTTAAATAATCTGAATAGTTGACAATCTGCATTCTAAAAAAAATTGTAGAGATAAAAGTTTAAATAGGATAATTAAAAAATAATTAATAAAAACAGTAATATATTGGTTTTTGATAAACCAAAATGGTGACTTTTATAAAAAAAATATGCGCTTATTTTTAAACATGGCACAGCGCTTGCTAATACCTCATTGAGTTCAACGAAATAACCAAAAAATACGTCGTCGTACGATGTGGGGGAACAAACCATGAAATTTGCACTTAAAGCTTTATCAATCGCTGTACTAGGACCAGCATCGACATTTACTTTTGCTGAAGCGCCAGCTTCTGAGCATTCTGTATCCGGAAATATCGGCGTACTGTCTAGCTATAATTTACGTGGTATTACCAATGTACCTGAAAATAGCGGCGCAACTATTCAAGGTGGTTTGGACTATAGCCATGCGTCAGGCTTCTATGCTGGGTACTGGGGTTCAACTTTAGATTATGCACTTGGTGAAGAAGGGCGTGATTCTTTTGAACATGACTTTTATGCAGGTTATAACGGCAAAATTACTGAAGATTTAGGTTATACCGTCGGTGGTACGTATTATTACTACTATGAATCGGATGTTGATTCAGATGGTTTCGAAACACTTTTAGGATTGAACTACAAAGACTTTAGCGTAACTGCGCAAACCTTAACGCAAAATACGACTTGGGGTAACAAGGGCGATACGTATATCTTAGGTAGCTATAGCTATGCATTGCCAAAAGATTTCACGCTAAATACTTCATTGGGCCTATATGCATATGGTGATGATGACGAATTTGTAGAAACCACTGAAGACTTTGGCTTCCGTCATTTTACAGCAGGTTTAAGTCATCCATTGGGTGACACTGGTGCGAGCGTAAATATGGATTATATCGTGGGTGGTTATGACCGTCTGGATGAAAAACAAAAGAATAAAGTCGTATTTGGCTTGAAATACGAATTTTAATTTTAAAAAGCATTAAAAATGGCGACCTAGGGTCGCCATTTTTTTAAGTATTGAGCTGGCTTCGATAGGACAGTGCTTCAGAAACGTGTTGAGCTTGAATGTGTTCACTTTGAGCCAAGTCGGCAATGGTTCTAGCCACACGTAATACCCGATGATAAGCACGTGCAGATAAATTCATGCGCTGCTGGGCTAACTGTAAAATATTCTGTGCAGTAGCATCCAAAACCGCCTGTTGTTCCAATTGCGTCGGCGTGAGTGCCATATTGGATTTTTGCTGACGCTCTATTTGTAAAGCATAAGCTTGAATGACACGATGCCTAACCGTACTTGAACTTTCAACCTCTTGTGAACTTTGTAATTCATGTGCTGCCAGTGGCGGGACATCTATATGTAAGTCAATACGATCTAATAATGGACCTGAAATACGGTTTTGATAGCGTTTAATACTTTCAGCACTACATTGACAGCGGCTGTCTTGGTTAAAGGCATAGCCGCATGGACAAGGATTCATTGCCGCGATCAATTGAAAATTTGCAGGGAAGGTGATTTGACGAGAAGCCCGTGAAATCACAATTTCTTTGGATTCGAGTGGTTGCCGTAATACCTCCAACACCTTTCGATCAAATTCCGGCAGCTCATCTAAAAATAAAACCCCTAAATGTGCCAAGGTGATTTCACCCGGTTTAGGATTTGATCCGCTGTCATTTACAATAATAGAAGCTAGTGGCATTATATAAATTCAGCTAGTTGCATGTCGTTTTGTACAGAAATAAAAGCTAGTTTTTACAATAATAAGGGCTAGTAGATTACAAAACTACAATAATAGGGGCTAGTAGATTACTCTTGAGGTCTGATATGAAAAGAATAAGTGATGAATATAGTCCCGTTAGAAAAGCCCAAACCGTTTACGGAAGTATTTCGGGGAATTACTCTTTTAGGGGAGAAAAAACGATTTGGTTTGAATCCACTTTGGAGCGTGATTTTCTTTTTAAGCAAGAATATAACAGTAATGTTATTGATGTGGTTGAACAGCCTATTTCTATTCCTTATATAACTGAATTAGGAAATGAATCGGTATATACCCCTGATTATTTGGTGCAATTTTCAAGTGCAATTTATAATGATATTGATTTCTTTCCTGCACCATTATTGATTGAAATTAAGCCTAGAAAAAAATTAAAGGAAGATTGGAATACCCTTAGACCAAAATTTAGGGCAGCTTATGCTTTAGCTTCTGAAAAGGCATGGAAATTCAAAATTATTGATGAGTCTCGTTTGTATGATCAATATTGGGAAAATATCAATTTTTTAAAAAGATTCAGACGTTCTCATGTTGATGAGGTAGATCAGAGAGTATTAATTGAAACTTTATTAAAACTAGGCTTTTCAACAGTTAATCAATTGCCTGCTTATATTTTTAAAGATGAAAAAAATGTATTAAAGGCTATTCGCCAAATATGGGTTTTAATTTCAAAAAATATACTTGCTTGCGATCTATATAACCCTTTTACTACTGAAACTGTTATTTGGGTAAATGATGGCTCTAAAGCACAAGGAGTTATTTAAATGATACAGGATGATTCAGTAAAGATTGATAGAAAACGCCTAGTTATTAAACCAAATGCAATTGTTGGTTATAAAGGTAATAAATATAAAATTATCAATATTTTAAATGCAAAAGATGTCGTGATTGCAAATTTGGAATCTGCTCGAAGTTTACAAGTGAACATAAGGGAATTATCTGTTTTAAGTGAAGATAATTCTAAGCTTAACCAAGGTGAGGATATTTCTGCTGAGTCATGGCAAATCGCTTTAGATCATTATGAAATTATTAGGGAACTCATTGACTATTCCACAGTTGAGGCGGTTAAGAAGACTGCAAGTGAACATAATCTTCATGTAAATACTATTTGGAAATGGCTTAAAGCTTACCGAGAAAACAAGTCTATCTTAGCTTTAGTCCCAAAAAAACGTGGTTGGACAACAGAAAAAACAAGGTTGTCGCCTGAATTAAATCATATTATTCAACAAGCGATCCATACTAAGTATTTAACAAGTTTAAAGCCAAGTGTTGCCAAAACAATTTTGGAAGTGAAGCTTGAGTGCTTCAAAAGAAAAATTGAACCACCTCATGACAATACGATTCGCTATAGAATTGAAGCCCTTAATGGCTATGAAGTGACTAAGGCAAGATACGGAAAAAAGGCTGCTAAAGATAAGTATGAAGCATCAGCAGGGACTTTTCCGAATGCAGACTATCCTTTGGCGTATGTGCAGATTGATCACACTCCTTTAGATATAGAAATCGTTGATGAACAATACCGTGAAACAATAGGCAAGGCATATTTGACATTAGCAATTGATGTTTTTAGTAGAATGATTGTTGGTTATTACCTTTCTTTAGAAGCTCCAAGTGCAACATCGGTAGCAATGTGTATTTCATCAGCCATTATTTCAAAGAAAAGAAAACTGCTTGAGTTAGATGTGGATGGTGAGTGGGATATCGAAGGTATTATGGATTCAGTCCATTCTGATAATGGTTCTGATTTTAGAACAAACCATCTGCATAAAGCATGTCTAAAGTACGATATTAATTGGGAGTATCGACCTATTGGTGGTGCAAAATATGGTGGGCATATTGAGCGTTTACTTGGAATCGTAAATCTTGAAATGCATGTTTTAGATGGAACGACTAAATCTAATATTTTTGAAAAAGGAACTTATGATTCCGCTAAGAATGCTTGTTTAACACTTCGTGAATTAGAACATTACATCGTCTATTGGATTGTAAATGTTTATCATAAAAGCAAGCATTCAATACTTGAAATTCCGCCACAACAAATGTGGGAAGAGGGTATTTGGGGAACAAAATTTAAAGTTGGTACTGGTTTAAAAGAAAGGGTTGCGGATGAAGCAACACTATTTTTGGATTTCGCCCCTGAATTTGAATCAACCATTCAAAGAACGGGCGTAAAAAAAGATAAACTTTTTTATTTTGCTGATTGTTTAAGACCTTGGATCAATGCGATTGATCCAACTGACGATGAGAAAAAGCGTAAAAGAAAGTTTATTTTTAAAAGAGATCCTCGTGATATTTCAATGATTTGGTTTTATGAACCGAATACAAATACATATTTTAAAGTACCTACAGCCAAACGTGAAATTCCATCAATCGGATTGCATGAATATAGACAAGTCCAAGCATATCTTAAGAGTGAGCGATTAGATACAGTTGATCAAGATGCTATTTACAGAGCAATTATTTATCTCCGTGAAAAAGTAGATCAAGCCGTGACTTTAACTAAAAAGCAACGCCGAATGAATCAAAGAAAAAAAGAGAATGGTAAGATAGTTGCTGCACTACACCATGAAAATAAAAATAATTCAGTTATCCATACAAATGTAGATGCTCCAAAGTCACAAAATAGTTTATGGGATCAAAATTTAACTGCTTTTGACGATTTGAGGTAAGACCATGAAACAATATGATTACCTTGCTGAGCATGTCCTTGACACTATGATTCTTAGTGATGCTGAAAGAATTAATATTCTTTATGAGGATCGGTGGATTGGTTATCAGAAAGCAATTGCAGTTTTGAATACACTGACTGATATTTTGAAACGACCTAGAAAATTAAGACCAGAATGTCTTTTAATTGTTGGTGATTCAAATATGGGAAAAACTAAGATTATTCATGAGTTTGCAAAAGAATACTATACTAAGAGAGTTGATGATATGGACATGCAGCTTATGTCATTGACTAAACCAGTCATTCCTATTCAAGCCCCTGCTAGGGCAAATGTAAAAGATTTATATATTAATATCTTAGATCATTTTTTTGTCCCTTTTCGTGTCACTGATCCTGAAAGCAAATTAAGGTATCAAGCAACCCATCTACTGCGTAAATATGAAACCAAAATGTTAATTATTGATGAGTTGCATAATTGTTTAAGTGGGAGTGCTAGGCAACGGCAAGAAGTGATGAATACACTTAAAACGCTAAGCAATGAACTTAGTATGAATATCATTGGTGTTGGTACTCGTGATGCATCTCTTATTCTTCATACGGATACTCAGTATGCCAGTCGCTTTGAAATTATAGATTTGCCTTTATGGAAATTGGATGCGGATTTTTTAAGACTTCTTTTAAGTTATGTTCGCTTACTTCCCCTAAAAAAATTATCAAACTTGGCATCACAAGAAATTGCGACCTTACTCTATGAAATTTCAGGTGGTAATTTTGGTGATTTAAATCGTTTATTGGTGGAATGTGCAAAAGAAGCAATATTGACTGGTAAAGAAGAAATTACCCTCGAAATTGTTAAAAAATTCAAGTGGCTTAAACCAACAGAGGGTGCTCGTAATATTCGCACTATTCAGCTTAATTCTATTTAGTATTATTGAGGGTGTAATATGCCTAATTATGCTCAAAATTGGTTTATACATACCCCCATTGAACAAGGTGAAGTATTATCATCATGGCTCATTCGTTCAGCCTTAGACATGGGATGTTCCCCTTTAACACTTATAGAAGCATTGTGGGGTAGATGGAGAGCATTAACGATTGATCTTGATCGAGGTATGACGGAAGATCGGCTTGAATTATTATTTGTACATTCTTTTGATGATAAACAAAAAATTTTGAAAACAATGCTAACTAATGTGGCTCCCTATCTAGTTAAGAGTTCAAATAGTGGATGGGTTTTAAGTTTAGGTCAGCGTAGTAGATCAAATTTTTCAGGTCGGCAGGTGTGTACTCAATGTTTTGAAAGTGATGGTAGATCAGCTTATTTACGGTTAATGTGGCGAATGGGGTGGCATTGTTGTTGTGAAAAACATCAAATAAATTTAATTGATCATTGTCCGAATTGCGGTGTAGTCATTCAGCCATTTAAAATAGATTTAGAGCATGGATCATTAGCAGTATGTTTCTCATGCCATTTTAATTTGACTTTATATCAGCCACAACCTAGCAATATTCAAATTTTAGATTTTCAAAAAAATGCAGATAACGTTTTAAAACAAGGCTCAGGTTTATATAATAATCAAAATATTTCAGCTACCGAATGGTTTGCGATTGCTCGTGCATGGATAAGTGAAATCAGATTACTTGTAGATACAGATAATATTCAACTTATTGAAATGTTTAAGAGCTTTGGTATAAATTTAAATACCATAACTCCTTTCACACCAATTGCTTTCGAATATTTAAATACAAACGAACGTATAATTTTGCTTTCCATCTTGAATGAAATTATGAAAATCCCATGTGAGTTGATTATTGACCGCTCTTATGAGTACGGGATTAGTAGTGCAAATTTTTGGGATAAGCGTAAAAAACTACCGATTCAACTTCAACAAATGAAATCAGCAATGATCAAGCCTATAAGAGTATATGCTTTACAACGTGTGAGTTCTCATAATGGAAAACCAAAAGCAAAAAAAACCGTGCAACGTAAGTGGCTTAATTTGTTAAGAAAATCAAGAAAGAAACGGAGTCATAAGCTTGGCGGAGATTAATATTGAGCAGTTATGTAATGGGTGTGAAAAATCAGTTACCCAACTAAAAAAAAGATATAAAGGGAAAAAATATTGCTCAACTTGTTATGCTCGAATTTTTAAAAAATGTCTTTGCCCAAAATGTGGGTTATCTGCTCGATTACCTAAAAATGATGATCAAGCGATCTGTAATGAATGTATTAAAAAACAACCTTGTATAAGATGCAATCAAGTTAACAGACCGATAGGAACGCTTACAGAGTATGGGGTCGTTTGTAATAGTTGTTCTGTTTATTTTAGAGAGGTTGAACGATGTGAGCGATGCAATGTTCAATCGCAAAAATTAACGAAAATATCACGCTTTAATGATGACCTCAGAGTTTGTCCGAAATGTTCAACAAGGGATTATGAAACATGTCCTTCATGTCATAAATATCGCTTGTTAGAGTTAGATGAAAAAGGAAATAAAGTTTGTAAAAAATGTATAACTCAACCGAATAAACCTTGTATTGAATGTAAAACGATGATCTCAGCAGGATGCGGTGATCTATGTGATGATTGCTACTGGATTAAAAATCTATGGTCAAAGTTCCATCAAAATATTTATTTGTTCGAGTCATCTTTTTTAAAAAAACAATATGAAAACTACGTGCTTTGGTTGGTCGATTTAGTTGGAGCACATCAAGCAGCTTTGTATTTGAATAAACATACTCATTTTTTTATTAAAACAGAAATGTTATGGGAGAGTAATATTCCTGATGCAGACCAATTATTGTTGACTTTACGGACGAGTGGACTTAGAAAGTTTGAATTAGTAACACAGTGGCTCGATCAAATGCATGGGGTAAAAATCTCAACTATAAATAAAAATGAATGTTCTGAGATAGATCAAGCCAATAAGTTGATTGATCAGTTACCGCAGCCCTCATTGGCTTTTGATGTTGTATTTGCTTATAAGCAAAAGCTCGATGAAAAAATGCATCAAGGAAAAACATCTGCTCGATCTGTAAGGCTTGCAATGAAGCCTGCTGTTGCATTGATGTTATCTATTCAGGATAAGCAATTACTGCCAGATTTGGCAAAAGTAAAAGCTTATTTAAATGAGTATTCAGGTCAGGCTGCTGCATTAACAGGGTTTATTAATTTCTTAAACGATCAATATGATACGGATATTGATTATATTTCCTTAAAGCATTCTAACTTCATAAAAGAAGCAAGTAAGCGGAAATTGGAAAAAGAATTGATCTCGATGCTCAGCCCAAATACTGATTTCAATGTCATGGTATGGGTGAAAAATGGCTTACAACTATTCCATGAGATGAGTTATCAGGATTCATTGAAGATCAAGTTGGAAATGATCGTTGAAATAAAAGATGGCTATAATGTTTTGTACAATAACCAAAATTATTGGTTGCCTAAGAACATTGATCCATCTTTTAAAAAGTAAGTCTAAAGTTTCAATACTTCGATATATAATTTAGTTTAATATTTTGATAATTCATTAATTAAGAGAAAAAAATGGGCTTAAAGGATTTGCTTGGTCTGAAAGAAAGTGATGAAAAAAAACTACGTGAAGGATTAGCACAACTTAGGGCTTTAAATGATCATTTATCATCCATGTATTCTTTGAGGTCTGACTTAAGAGATTTAACAGATAATCGGCATACTGTTAGTTCACTTTTACAAGGTGAATTAGATAAGATTAAAGCTCACCAACAAAGTTTAATTAATAAAACGAATGAGTTATCTCAACTAAAAGCCAAATTAGATGAGTCTCTAATTGCTATTGAAAAAATTCAATCTGTTTTAGCTAATGATGAAAATGGTAGTTCTATTTATTCTCGTATATTAGAAGTAACCAATGAAGATAATCTAGATATTTTGGAAGTTGAGTCCGAAAAAATTCACACAGCTTATAGTCAATTATTTGATCGAAATGGTGAGGATACTTCTAAAGTTGATCGAGTAAATTATGTAATTGATAAAATTTTAGATCAATATGACAAATTGTTTGATGAACTAAATGATAATGGTGAAACGAAAGTTAAAGAATACGAAAGAAAAATTAATGAGTTAGTTGCATACTATGACGATTTATTTATTTCTGATGATCCTGATAATAAAAGTAAAAATGAGCAGATAAATTTTCAGTTATCGAGAGTCCAAAATTTTTATGACAAAATTTATGGTAATGAAGAAAAAAACATTACTGCATTAAGTGAAGATTTGGATAAAAGGTTAGAAAATTTAAAAAATGTTGAGGAGCGAGCAAAATCAGTTATTGGATTATCAAGTGAAGCAGGGCTTGCAGGTGGTTTTGTTGTAAAAGGACAAGAAGCCAAAAAAGGACAATTCATCAGTATTATTGTATTTGTATTAGTTGTATTAGCAATTTTTGGATTTAATTTTTATTTGTTTGATAAATCAGATTTTTTGAATATGAAGTGGGATACATTCTTATTCAAATTATTGATCAACGCACCTTTGATTTGGATTGCAACAATTGCGAATATAAATTTAAATCGTTTTTCTAAATTAGAGCAAGAATATTCTCATAAAGAAGCATTGGCTAAATCTTATGAACGGTACAAAACAGAAATTCAAGAGCTTGAAAAGTTAGGAGTTACTGGTTCAGAGGAGCTTAAATTAAAACTTTTAGAAATCAATCTTGAAGCATTTAAAGTTAACCCTGCGGAACATTCTGATAAAGCTAAGCCTGATTTCTCTATATGGGATTTGATTCAGAAGAAAAAAGATGAGAAACCTAGTGAGTAATTGAAGCTCAGGTACATTTTTCTCAATGTATTGGGTAAGCAGAAGTAGAATTCAGTTATTCTGAAATTTACAATTCAAACTGTTAAACTATTTACTTACCAAGATTTTATCCGAATAACTTGTATGTATCAGAACTTACAACATAGCTTTGAAAATAGCGTAATTCTCGTTGTAGAAGATGATTATGATATTGGTGACATTCTTGAAAAATACATAAAAAATGAAAACATGAAGGTCATCCGTGCATTGGATGGACAACAAGCTTTAGAGTGCTTAAAAGCCAACTCTATAGACCTGATTCTCCTTGATATTAAATTACCCAAACTAAATGGCTGGGAAATTCTACAAATCATCCGTCAAACAAGTCATTTACCTGTCATTATGCTGACTGCCTTAGATGATCAAGTGAATAAGATCATGGGGCTAAAAATGGGTGCTGATGATTTTATTATTAAACCATTTAACCCAAATGAAGTGATTGCGCGAATACAAGCCGTACTTAGACGAAGTACAAGCCAAAATACGGAAATAACTAATATTATTCGTTATAAAAATATTGAAATTAATCCAGATCATCATCAAGTTTACATTTCAAATGGTCAAAGAAATCAGCTGCTCAACCTTACGTTAACTGAGTATAAGATACTGGTTTTGATGGCAAAAACACCAAATAAAGTCTTTACACGCAATGAATTGATCCAAAACTGTATGCCTGAAAGTGATGCTTTAGATCGCACTGTAGATAGCCATATCAGCAAATTACGCAAAAAACTTGAAGAAAATTATGTAAATGGTTTATTAATCAATGTCCGTGGCGTGGGGTATCGCTTAGATCAAAATCATGAAATTTAACTTTTTTAAAAATTCAGTTGGAATTAACTTCCAGTTTATTATCATGATGAGCCTACTCAATTTAGGCATTACGCTGTTATCTTTCATGATTGGCTATTTTGTTTATAGCTGGGCGATAAAAATAGGTTTTCTAAATACGCAAGTTATTAATTCAAATGAATTTTCAGTTACCTATGTTGACTTTATCTGGCTGTTTTTAGTGCTATTAACAGGCTTTTTTCTTTCTACTATCCTCGCCTTTAAATATGGAAAACGCTATACACAGCCAATTAGTGATTTAGCAGATGTTATTCAACAAATTCAACAAGGTAATTTAGCACTCAGAATTAAACAGCCACATCATGATATTCCACATGAAATCAAGTCCCTTATTGAGAACTTCAATGAAATGGCAAACCAACTTGAAGTATCAGTTAAGAATTCAACTGTTTGGAATGCTGCAATTGCACATGAATTACGAACACCTGTGACAATATTACAAGGTCGCTTGCAAGGTATTGTCGATGGTATATTTATTGCCGATCAAGCTTTACACCTAAGCTTATTGAACCAAGTCGAAGGCTTATCTTACCTTGTGGAAGATTTACGGACACTGACACTTATTGAAAATAAACAATTACGTTTAGAACTAGAAAAGACCAATTTAAAAGATAGTATTGAAAAATGTCTGCAGATGTTTAATGAACGGTTTCAGGTTAAAGGTTTAACTATTATTTTAAATTTGACGGATAAATTGGTTTGCGTTGATATAAGAAGGATGGAACAAGTCTTTATTGCATTATTTTCTAATTTTCTAAGATATTCGAATGCTGGACAAATCAATATTACAACGATGGCCACAGCAGAACATTGGCTATTAATGTTTGAAGATGAAGGTCCTGGTATTGATGAATCGCATCTTGCACATCTGTTCAAGCCATTCTATCGTCTGGAAGACTCTAGATCACGTCTAGATGGCGGTACTGGATTAGGCTTGGCAGTGATTGATGCAATTATTGAAGCACACCAAGGTCATATTTATTATTCTAAATCCAAAAACTTAGGTGGCAGCTGTTTTACTATTCAACTAAATCGTATAAATCGTAAGACATCAACTCATTTATAATGTGTTAAGTTCAGATCAATACGGCTTCATTTAAACCATAAATTTAAGATAAATTGATGTCTGAACTTAACCATTCTGTTTGATGATCCTCAAATAAATTTCATTACAATGAATTCTCATCTCGATATTTCGCTAGCATAAAAAATACCACAATGGAGAGTATGCCGATGATAATCCCTGCTGTTAATAATAAATTAACATGAGCTGAACTGAAGGCAATTTTACCTGCGTTAATCAATGCTGTACCTTGTTCAACGGGTAACTGGCTCGCCACTAAATAGGTATCACCAATCGATAGTCTGGCTTTTTCTGCTAAAACAGCAGTTAAATCTGACGGCACTTGAAGATGACTGCCAAATATATAGGCCATGAAAACACCAAATAAAGTAATACCTAGTCCTGTACCCAGTTCATAACCTGTACTTTCAAGTGAACCTGCCGCACCGCCCTTTTCTGCAGGTACTGAGCCCATGATCGCAATGGATGAAGCTGTTAAACCGATACTTAGAGTGAGTCCAATTGAAGCTAAAATAAAGGGAACAATAATTCCCGGATGATGAAAATCTGAATAACTCAAACTGATCAACGCAATTGCTGCCAATATTAATGAAAATGTTGCAACTAGACGCAGTCCGAATTTATTAGATAAAAATCCAGCAATAGGCCCACCAATAGCAGCAGCAACCATAATCGGAACCATAAAAAGACCAGCTTGTAGTGGTGTTAAACGAATGACATATTGCAGCTCCATCGCTAAGGTTAATTCCACACCTGCCAAAGCGCCTGCAGCAACCATTGCCATAATAATGCCTGCTAAAATAGCAGGGCGTGAAAATAGTGAAAGATCTAGCATCGGTTGAGGAGAATTCAGCTGTTTGCGTACAAATATGGTTAATAATCCAATAGAAAAAATGACTAAAGGAAGGACAATTAACAACGACTGTTTACCGCCTAAGCCTGCTTTGAGCGCATATACAAATGAAACCAAACCGAAAATTAGCAATAGCGCCTGACCAAATGCCCAATGTCCAGAGGTTACAGCTTCATTTTTGGATAATAAGAAATAGCACATTGGGGCGACAACTAACATGATTGGGACATTAATGAGGAAAACTGAACCCCACCAGAAATATTCTAACAATCCACCACCAATGAGCGGTCCAATGGCGGCACCGGCTGATCCGATTGTGCCCCAAATACCCAGCGCAATGGCACGTTCGCGACTGTCTTCGAAGGTTCTGCGAATAATACCCAATACACAGGGCATAATCATGGCACCGCCTAATGCTAATAAAGCACGTGCGGCAATCAGCATAGAAGCCGTTTGGGAAAATGCCGCAAGGACTGAGGCAATTCCAAATATAACCAAGCCAATCAGCAGAATCTTACGATTGCCGACACGATCAGCCAAAGTTCCCATCGGAACTAAAAGTCCAGCCATAAGTAATGGATAAATATCAATAATCCATAAGACTTGGTTGCTTGAGGCACTCAATGATTGGGTTAATGATGGAACCGCAACATGCAGTACAGTCATATCAATCACAATCGGCAGAAATGCAAGCACGACAGCGAGCAATATCCACCAGCGTTTCGGATCAAGATTCGTAGCTTTCATGATCAAACCTATATTGATGGTTTATTAAATCAATTCTGAAATAAAGATGTAAATGAAAGATTTGTTGTGGGCTAAACTCGTTAACCCACAGCTTTTATATTTAGCTTTTATTCTCAGTTTTGATGCTTAATGTGCCGCTTTACGTTTCGAGAATTTCTCAACCATGCTCATGACGACAATAAAGAAAATCGGTACAAAAATAACAGCTAGAATTGTTGCGCTGATCATGCCGCCAAAGACGCCTGTACCAATCGCTTTTTGAGTTTCAGAACTAGCGCCACTGGCAATGACTAAAGGAATAACGCCACAGGTAAATGCCAAAGATGTCATTAGGATTGGACGTAAGCGCAATTTAGCGGCTGCAACGGTTGCCTCCACTAAACCCATTCCTTCTTCTCTTAATGCTTTTGCAAACTCAACAATCAAAATGGCATTCTTTGCAGATAGACCAATAATCGTGATCATGCCGACCTTAAAGAAAATATCATTTGGCATACCACGTAACATTACTGCTAAAAAGGCGCCAATCAACCCTAGAGGGACAACTAGCATCACAGAGAATGGAATTGACCAGCTTTCATAAAGTGCTGCCAAGACAAGGAAAACGACTAACATCGACAACAGTAATAAAAACAAGGTTTGTGATTCCGACTGTTTTTCTTCTAGAGAAATCCCAGTCCACTCATAACCCACACCTTTCGGAAGCTGTTTAATCAAATTTTCCATCTCAGTCATGGCTTGTCCTGAAGATACACCTGCTGCTGGACTGCCAGAAATACTCAATGATGGACGACCGTTGTAACGATTGTATTGTTGTGGTGAATGTTGCCAAATGGGTGTAATTATTTCAGACATTGAAACCAATTTACCGCTTTGACTGTTCACTTTAATCTGAAGAATATCTTCAATACTCATGCGTGATTTGGAATCAAGCTGCACTATGACTTGCTGCATGCGGTCTTGATTTGGAAAGTCATTGATGTACATCGAACCCATTGAGGTTGAAATAATATCGGTCACATCACTGAAATTAACACCTAATGCCTGCAATTTATCTCTATCAATTTTAAGCTGTACAGAACTGCCATCTGGCAAACCTTCAGGATAGACCTCCGCCACGATTTTACTTTGTGCTGCTAATGCTAAAAGCTGATCTTGCGCTTCTCTTAAAGCAGGCATGCCAATATTGCCACGATCTAATAATCTCAGTGAAAAACCAGATGAGTTACCTAATTCATCAATGGCTGGTGGTAACACAGACATGGTTTGACCTTCTGAACTTTCAGCCATCGCTATATTTGCATTATTCACGACTTCTTGTGCCGTAATAGTACGCTCTTCGAATGGCAATAGATTAGTAAAATACATCGCTGTATTCTGACCAGAACCACTAAAACCAAAACCTAAGACTGCCATATTGTCTTTAATACCCGTTTCTTGGTCTAAATGATTTTGAAACTCAGCAACGACTTTACGGGTACGTTCTTGAGTTGCATCCGCAGGAAGCTGAATTGAAGTCATAAACCACCCCTGATCTTCTTCTGGCATAAACGCAGTCGGAACGTGTTTAAAACTAAAAATCAGCACAATGACAATGCCTAAGAAACATAACATTGCGAGGGTTTTATGTTTAATTACTTTAAATAAACTACGTTCGTAGCGATTGTTCAGCTTCTCAAAACTGCGATCAAACCATGCAAAAACACCTTTTTTCTGATGGTCTTGATCAATCGGTTTTAACATTGTTGCACATAACGCAGGGGTTAATGTCAATGCAAGGAAAGCTGAGAATAAAATGGAAACTGACATGGTAATGGTGAATTGGCGATAGATAATCCCCACCGAGCCTGACGCCAATGCCATCGGCAAGAATACAGCGGCTAACACTAAGGTAATACCAATAATCGGATTGGTAATTTCCTTCATGGCTTTAGATGTGGCTTCAACTGGAGATAAACTTTCTGTCGCCATAATTCGTTCAACATTCTCAATGACCACAATCGCATCATCGACAATAATCCCAATCGCAAGCACCATGCCGAACATGGTCAGCACATTAATCGAAAAACCTGCAAGTAGCATGACTGAAAATGTGCCAAGCAATGCAATCGGTGCAACGATCGCTGGAATTAAGGTGTATCGAACATTATGTAAGAAAATAAACATGACAATAAAAACTAAAGCCATAGCTTCAAGCAATGTCATGATTACTTTTTCAATCGAAACTTTTACAAAAGGTGCAGTGTCGTAAGGTATAGAGAATTTCATACCATCAGGCAATGCTAGACTTAATTGTTCAATTTTTGCTTTTACACCCTCTGCAGTCTTAACAGCATTGGCACCAGGACTCATTTGTATCGCCACAGCTGTAGAGGCTTTACCATTTTCTAAAATCGCAAAGTTATACATTTGCGCACCAATTTCGACACGAGCAACATCCGATAATCGAACAATGGCACCATTTTGTTGAGCACGTAAACTAATGTTCTTGAATTGCTCTACAGTTTCTAATTGACCTTGAGCAGTCAAAGGAATGGTGATTTGTTGCCCCTTCAACGCAGGAACATCACCAATACGACCCGGTGATATCGGCAAGTTTTGGTTTTGGATGGCTGTATTCACATCTTGAATACTCAATCCATAAGAGACCAAGCGGTCTGGATCGACCCAAATTCGCATGGCTTTCTCAGCACCAAAGTTTTGGACTTTACCAACACCTTCGACCCGTTTTAATTCTTCAATTACATAGCGAGTCATATAGTCACTGACATCAATTTCACTATATTTGCCATTTGGTGAACTCAACCCCACCATCATTAAAAAACCAGATGATGCAGCATCAACCATCAGCCCCTGTTGTCGAACTGTTTGGGGTAGGCGCGACTCAATGGCTTTAATTTTGTTTTGTACATCAACTTGTGCCAGTTCTACATCTGTGCCTGGTTTAAAGGTTGCGGTGATTGTTGCTGTTCCAGAACTATCCGAACTTGAACTGTAATACAGTAAGTTCTTGACACCTGACATTTCCCGCTCAATCAATGTCACAACACTATCATTCAGTGTCTTTGGGGTAGCACCTGGATAGATTGCAGTAATACTGATCTGTGGTGGCGCAACACTCGGAAATCTTGCAATAGGTAACTTGGGAATACTGAGTACACCTAACAAAATAATAAATAAAGCGATCACCCATGCAAAAACAGGACGCTTAATGAAAAATTGAGACATTATTTCTTGCCTCCACTTTCCTGAGTATTTGTAGGTTGCCACTGCTTAATTTTTAGTTTTTGCTCAGGCTGTATACGATCAGCGCCTTCAACAATAACTTTTTCGCCTGCTTGTAATCCTTGTGTTACTACATAGCTATTTTGATAACGTTGACCAAGCTGAATAGGCTTGCTTTGCGCTAAACCTTTTTGATTAACAATCGTAACATTGGCTTTACCATTAATATCATGTTGAATCGCTTGTTCAGGTACTAACAGCGCATTTTCAACTTGAGCTCGGCTCATATTGACTCGAACATACATGCCTGGCAAAAGTTTTTGATTTTGATTATTGACTAGAATACGAATCGTGACATCACCCGTGTCAGGATCAACTTTAGTATCTGAAAATAGGATTTCACCTGTGACATTATAAGGTTTACCCTGACTATTCAGGATTTCAACCGTATGTTTGATGTTTGACACGTCACCTTGCTGCAAAGCTTCCTGTAGCTTTTCATAATCACTAATTGATTGCTTTACATCGACGTAGACTTTATTAATCTGTTGTATTACGGCCATCGCATTGCTATCGCCTTGACCAACCAATGCACCTTCAGTCACTAAGATTTCACCAATCGTTCCTGAGATGGGTGCTGTGACAGTGGCATATTTAAGATTGAGCTGCTGTCTACTTAACATAGCTTGCATTTGCGCCACATCGGCTTTTGCTTTTTTATAATCTGCTTCCGTATTGTTGTATTCCTGCTGACTAACCGCATTTACTTTTACCAATTCAGTGTAGCGTTTTAACAGCACCTGCAAACGTGTCACCTCAGCTTGTGCACGGTTTAAAGTAGCTTGATTGCTTTTTACATCTGCCTGAAAGATTTCAGAATTTAATTTAAAAAGTGGTTGACCTGCTTGCACATAAGAGCCTTGTTTAAAAAGCACTTTATCAACAATTCCACCTACTTGCGGACGAATTTCAGCAATCCGGTAAGCTGTAACACGGCCGGGAAGATTTTCAATTACATTCATAGATTGCGGTAATACAGTGATGGTACTGACCACCACCGGCGGCATTTCTGCTGCGGACTGTTCAGCATCTTTGGATTGTGTACAGCCGATCAAAAGTACAGTTGTAATAAGTATTGAACTTATTAAATGATGACATGTTTGCATGTTTTTTCAGAGAGAGTTTTAGATGCTACTATTTTGAAATAGCAGTGTTTATGAATTGCTAATGTTATGTGGAGATTGTGTGGAGAAAACTGTTAAATGGGAAGTAATTTTAATTTGGCTGAAACTATTATTAATAATAAACACTTGATTTTGTTAAGCTAAATTATTCTTTTATAATAACTTTATTAATATTGGTTGATTGAGAAACCTGTTGGAAGTTTTAGATATATTTCATACTATTCTTTATATGAGTTATCTATTTAAAAAGAAGTAATAAAGAAGCTAATGGATCATTTTGAAGTAGAAGTTTTAAAACAAGCTGGGCAGAGTAAAACTTGAAGTGCGACATAAACCACCTAATTAATTTAAAGGGTTTATGGAGTATATAAAATTGTCATACCATCATCTTAACTTTGAAGATCGTACTGCATTAATGCTTGAGTCAAGAA
>NZ_VPAF01000019.1:0-51082 GCF_013419345.1 Acinetobacter sp. YH12086 | reverse complement strand
CGCGTTTCGTTCGTTTCCGTCTATCTCGTCGGTATGGGGTGCATTCTAGAGCATTTCAGAATCATTGCAACCCCCAATTCACTATATTTTTCACGTATGTATTTTTTATAAGCGTTTTTGCTAAAAAAATTGCACTTTTACCTATTTTTTAAGCATTTTTTATAAATATTTAGCAAATAGTCGATATTTAATTAAGTAAATTTCTTATATCTAGCAAATCTTTTTCAGCGCTTTTAAGTCTAATAAAAGTGACTTTGATTGCTTATTAATCATTAGTCTACTTTTCTGCCTCAAAGCACATCATTTTTTTCTGTCATCACACCGATTCAAGCTTTATAGACTTTTTTTGCGTGCATTTTTATATTTCCCAGCATTCTTTTAACGTTCATATGCTAAATGTTGCATGACTTCCAAGATGACTTGTTGCTTTCCACGGAAATCTTCAGCAGAAAATAGCAGCTTTGCACGTCGAGGGAGTTGTTCTCGTACCAATGCAAATAGTTGGTACTGTGCTGCGATATCCAAATCATGTAATTGTTGCTGCGCCTCACAAAATAATGCTCGCTTATGCTGTGTGGTTTGGTAGTCAAACAAATATCTCAAGATTCGATCGATCTGTTCATCATGATTATCGGTATTGTAATACGCCATGTTGTTGCTCTTTTTTGATTTTTGACCATTGTTCCATAAGGCCTGTTTTTGCAAAAATCATTTTAATTACATGCTTAGTCATTTTTGCTGATAAAAATACAGCCTATTTATTTGAATAATCACTATTAACGATCACAGTCATAAAAAGCCACTATTTTTGGGCTTTAGACGCATAGAGCGCAGGCTGCATTTCACGTACACTCTTTTTATTTTTTAGGTGCAGGATGCCAACACAGTTTTTTCCACGCTTATTCTTACTATTAAGCGGATTAGGATTATTAGCTTTTGGTGTCGTACTCTCTATACATTCAAATTTAGGGACATCCCCTATTTCTTCGGTGCCCTACAGCTTTAGCTATATCTTTCCACTCACCGTCGGCACATTAACAGTATTAATGCATATCGTCATGATTCTGCTGCAAATGCTGATCTTAAAATCACGCTTTCAGTGGATACAGTGGTTGCAATTACCTGTGGGAATTTTATTTGGTGCATTTATTGACAGTTTAATGTGGCTCACCCAAGGCTGGAGCATAGAAAGTTACCCACTTCAACTCCTGGCTTGCTTGGCAAGTTGCCTGATTACCGCTTTAGGTGTGAGCTTAGTGGTCAAAGCCAGTCTAGTCCTCTTAGCCGCAGAAGGTCTCTATCAAGCCATTGCTGTTCGTTATCGCCTTGATTTTGGCAACTGTAAGACCTATGGCGACATTCTCTTGGTCAGTATTGCAGTTATCAGCAGTTGGCTGGTCTTACATCAAGTCATCGGAGTCCGTGAAGGCACCATTATTACCGCACTTTTAGTCGGGACTTTAGTCAAGCGGATTTTACCTAAATTAAGCTTCATTCAATTTGGTTCTAAGCCCTAAAACCAAGCTCCATGAACATCTATCTAAGTAAAGACATTTTAAAGCTCGATTGAATCGGGCTTTTTTTCTAGCACAATTAAAGTCTTTAATACAGAAATGAATGTGATTTTTGAAAGGAATAGCTCAATTTTACAAATAAAAAAGGGAAAGATCTCTCCCAAAATCTTTCCCTTAGAATTGAATCTTTAGTCGATCCATCGTGTAGTTATTATAGTTATTTGTTAACTCACTAAAAAAAGAGTCCCTTGGGGAAGAGACTTATAAAAAGTGGAGTTATCGTTATGTACCCTCTAGATGGTATATATCTCTCTAGATGAATAAATCTTATACATAAAATTCAAGAAATGCAACACATTTGGAAAAATTTAAGTGTTGTTTTTATAAGGTTTTTTTTGAATTTGCTTATTTATATTATTAATATATTAATTGGTAAAAAAAAGCAGGCCGAAGCCTGCTTTTAATTCAATAACTTAACTAAAAATTCAAGAATTTATTAGTCGGTAAAAGTTACTTTTGCGATCGCTTTTTTGCTCGCTTGGATGATCAAAGTTTTGTTTTCTGACACAGCATAACCTGCATCAACCACTTCCCAATCCACTTTCACCGCGCCACGACCAATTGCATCTTTTGCTTGAGCTGCATTTTTAGTCAAGCCCGCTTCACGCAAAATAGAAGTAATGAAAATCTCACCACCAAATGCGCCACGAGAAATCGTCACTTCTGGTGTACCTTCTGGAAGTTCACCTTCAGTAATCAAGTTACCTGCGCCTTTGTGCGCATTTGCTGCAGCTTCTGCTCCATGGAAACGCTCAACCAATTCAAGTGCAAGAATTTTCTTCACTTCTTGTGGGTTACGACCTTCAGCCACTTCTTTAAGCAACTGTTGAATTTCTTCAATCGATTTAAAGCTCAATAAGTCAAAGTAACGTTCGATCAAATCATCCGGCATTGAAAGCACTTTTTGGTACATCGCACCCGGTGCATCAAATACAGCAATATAGTTACCCAAAGATTTAGACATTTTATTTACGCCGTCTAAACCTTCAAGAATCGGCACAGTAATGCACACTTGAGATTCTTGGTCATAACGGCTTTGTAATGTACGACCCATCAGCAAGTTAAAGGTTTGGTCTGTACCCCCCAACTCTACATCCGCTTCTAGCGCAACTGAGTCATAACCTTGCACCAATGGATATAAAAATTCGTGAATCGCAATCGGTTGATGGCTGTTATAACGTTTAGTGAAGTCATCACGTTCCAACATACGTGCCACAGTTTGCTGTGAAGCTAACTGAATCAAGTCAGCAGCAGTTTTTTGACCAAACCACTCTGAGTTGAACACAACTTTAGTTTTCGCAGGGTCAAGAATCTTAAATACTTGTTCTTGATACGTTTTAGCATTTTCTAAAACTTTTTCACGAGACAACGGTGGACGTGTAGCGCTCTTACCCGTTGGGTCACCGATCATGGCTGTATAGTCACCAATCAGGAAGTAAACTTCATGACCTAAATCTTGGAAAACTTTTAATTTATTAATCAGAACCGTATGACCTAAATGTAAATCAGGTGCAGTCGGGTCAAAACCCGCTTTAATTTTTAATGGGCGATTCTGCTTTAATTTCTTAAGAAGATCTTCTTCAGAAATAATCTCATGTGTGCCTCGTTGGATGAGGGCAAGTTGTTCTTCAGCCGGCAGGAAATTTGACATCACAAAATCCAAATAGATCAGTTATACAATTTGTGCGATATACTAACACTTTTTCAGCACATTGCAGGCTTAAGAATCATCATGACAGCGATCTACATTGGGGTAATGACCGGCACGAGCATGGATGGTGTCGATATTGTTGCTGCTTCTTTTGATCCTTTAGAGATTCATGCGACGCTCACACTTCCCTTTGACCCAGACCTTCGTGATGAACTGATGGCCCTCACCTTGCCTGATGATAACGAAATTGATCGCATGGGTAAGGCAGACGTTGCTTTAGCTCAAATGATCGGTCATGGCATCAATGAGTTGATCGAGAAGAATGAGCTAGATCGTAGTCAAATCAAGGCGATTGGCTCACATGGTCAAACCATCCGCCACCGTCCTGAACATGGTTTTACCCTGCAAATTGGCGACCCCAATATTATTACCGAACTCACTAAAATCCCTGTGATTTCAGACTTCCGCCGCCGTGATATGGCTGCAGGTGGTCAAGGCGCACCTTTAGTTCCTGCGTTTCATCAAGCGCTTTTCCAACATGACACCATTCACCGTGTGATTTTGAACTTGGGCGGAATTGCCAATGTTAGCATGTTGCCTGCAGGTCAACCTGAAGCCGTGTATGGCTTTGATACAGGTCCAGCTAACATTTTAATGGATGCTTGGTGCGAACGTTATACTGGTCAGCCCTATGATGAAAATGGGAACTGGGCAGCTTATGGTCAACCTATTCGCAGTCTGCTCGACCGCTTACAAGCACATGAGTTTTTCTCTAAAGAACCACCTAAAAGCACAGGTCGTGAAGACTTCAATCTTGAATGGTTAGATGAACAGATTCTCGATTGGCGTGGAGATCTCGAATATGACGAACTTGAAGATACGCCAGAAAACATTCAAGCAACCTTAATGAAACTCACCACACGTGCCATTAAAAAAGCCATTTACCGTTCTGATATGGATACTGGTGAAGTCTATGTATGCGGTGGTGGTGCATACAATTCGCACCTATTAGAGCAACTGCGCTGGCGTTTACGTAAACATGAATGGACGGTACAAAGTACCGCAGATTTAGGCTTAAGCCCAACATGGGTGGAAGCCACAGCCTTTGCTTGGTTGGCGATGCGCTTTGTCAATCAGCTTAGTGCAAATTTACCAAGTGTGACTGGTGCTGCTGGCTATCGTATCTTAGGTACAATCACTGCGGTTTAAGAGTCAAAAACATATAAAAAAGGTCTGCAATTGCAGACCTTTTTTTATATAGACAAGCTTTTATATATATTGACTACTATATAAAAAGCATAGCTCAAACTTAATTCATCATTGCCTTGGCATGCTCATTACGAAATGCCCGTAAAATCTGCTGTCCCGCCCGACCTGTTGGACTTAAACCCAGTCGATTTTGCTCTTGTCGAATTGCTTGACGGGTTTTATCTCCAATTAATCCATCCACTTTACCGATATCATAGCCGCGGTTAAGTAAAAATTGTTGAATCTCACGTCGTTCCGCACGTGAAGTCCCAGGATCATCGGTTGGCCATGTCGTACTAAAGCCACCCTTGCCTTGCAAGCGATCGGATAAATGCGCAATCGCTAATGCATAACTCTCTGCTGCATTGTAGCTATAGATTGCATCGAAATTTTTAAACACCAAGAACACAGGCCCACTTGCCCCAGCCGGTGCCATTAAACCTGCTTGGCTCGATCCAGAAAGGTTACCTTGTATTAACGGTGTACCATCGGCACGCTGCAAACCACGATTCATCCAGCTATCTAATGACTTTTTATTACGGCGACTTTCACCACTGATCGACATTCCTTCGGGAATTTTTACTTCAAAGCCCCACGGCTGACCAGTTTGCCAACCACGCTTTTTCAGGAAGTTGGCTGTAGATGCCAACGCATCCGTGGTACTCGACACTAAATCACGGCGGCCATCACCATCAAAATCCACGGCCAGTTCTTCATAGGTACTCGGCATAAATTGGGTATGACCAAATGCACCTGCCCACGAACCTTTCAATTGTGATTCATTTAAATCACCACGCTGCAAAATCCGCATGGCTGCAAAAAACTCGCCACGGAAATAGCTTTGGCGGCGGCCTTCACAACTTAAAGTGCCCAATGACTGTAATAAAGGATAACTACCCGCAATATCACCAAAATTACTCTCCACACCCCAAACCGCGACCACGGTTTCAGCAGGCACACCATAAGCCGCTGCGACACGGTTTAATACATCACGATGCTGCGCCAATTTCTGCTGACCCAGTTGTACACGCTCTTCATCCACCAGACCTGACAAATAGTCCCAAATCGGTGTTGAAAACTCAGGCTGATAGTTGAGCTTTTCAATCACAGAATAATCAGGTGTTAAATTTTGCGTATAGCGATCATAAGTTGACGCACTCACACCAGCATTCATTGCTTGCGAGCGCAAATTGGCTAAACAACCTTGAAAGTTATTTTGTGATGAAATGCTGCTTGTTGCAGGCATGCTCGACGAATTGACAGACTGCCCATTAATAATCAACTCGGCATTTGCCTGAGTTATTGCCAATAAAGCAGTCCCGAAAACAAATCCTAAGTGATGCTTCATACCCTAGATCTTTTTTGAATTTAAATTGTTGCTTTAACAATAGCAGCTCAAAGCAAAAGTTAAAGGTTCAAAACGTAAATTTAAATTCATATTTTCTACTTATTTAAATTCAGTTTTAAAATTTGAATTTAAAAGTAGTTACCCACAACCCAACTTTAAATTCATTAGAAACCAAACACCGGTTTAAATTTAAATTCAAAACTTTTAAATTTAAAGATAAATTAGGTGCATAAAAAATTATCCACAAATGCAAAATGGGATAAAAATTCATTTTTATTATTAATAATCAAAATATTATAGGTTTTAAAATATACTCCCTATAGATCCAATAAGTCTGAGCAACTTTTAAATTCAAATTTTAAATTTAAACACGGCGAAATGAATTCATTTTTCAAATTTGAATTCATAAACTTTGAATTCATTTTTTTCGTGTAGGATTTTTTGAATTCAAATTCATAGTTTGAATTCAAAAACACAATTTAAATTCAAAACGCTTTGGTTATTTTTGATTTTGATTCACACACATCACAGGCTATTGATACACAAAAAATAATACGAAGATTAACGCAGAATATTTATAAACGAACGAACACTTTATAATCAATAGTTTCTTATCGTTTCAGCGATAAACGGTGTGATTTTGCAAAGAGGCGCAATGATGCCCGAACTACAGCAATAAAAAAAGCGGCCATGTGCATGACCGCTTTTTTATCATTCAAACACAGGTTTAAATGGTCATATCTTCGCTAAGTGCCAGTGGATTCGGCAAAATTTTCGCCAAAGCACGGCATAAAGCTGTTAATTCAGCAGTATCGTTCGGCATTAAAGTGATGTGACCGATTTTGCGGCCTTCACGCTCTGTTTTGTTATACAGATGCAAATGCGCGCCATTCAGTGCCAATACATCTTCAGACTTCGGATGTTGGCCAATGATGTTTACCATGACCGTTGGACGAACAACTTCAGTTGAACCCAAAGGTAGACCTGCTACAGCACGAATGTGGTTTTCAAATTGTGAACACACTGCGCCTTCAATCGACCAATGCCCCGAGTTATGCACACGTGGCGCCATCTCATTGGCATATAAGCCTTTATCCGTCACAAACAGCTCTAACGTCAAAACACCGACATAATTCAAATGATTGAGCAGGCGAGTAATGTAATCTTGCGCAACTGGTTGTAAGTCTGCACTGTTTGGTGCAGGCACAATCGAATGCGACAAAATGCCGTTGTGGTGGTGGTTTTCCGCCAATGGCCATGTTTTCACATCGCCATCTTGACCACGCACCGCAATGATTGAGACTTCACGTGAGAAGGTTACAAAGCTTTCCGCAATCAATTCACCAGCAGGGCCCAGTTCAGCCCATGCTTGATCCATTTGCTCAGCGCTACGTAGCACAAATTGACCTTTACCGTCATAACCGCCACGCGATGTTTTCAGTACGATGGGTAAACCCAACTCAGCAACAGCAGCTTGTAAACCCTCGAAAGATGTCACGGCCTTATAAGGTGCAACTGGGATAGCCAATTCATCAAACAAGGCTTTTTCAGACAAACGATGCTGTGCAATCGCTAAAGCTTGGCGCGGTGGGTGCAATGCTTTGTTCTTGGTCAACACATCAACATCTGCTAACGGAGTATTTTCAAACTCTAAGCTGAAAACATCTGCGCTCTGAATGAAATCTTGCAAACCATTTTCAGCTTGAGTCGAAATCACTGGACCCAGCGCTGCAGAAGGGCAGTCGGTACTCGCTTCAAAGAAGGTGCATTGAATGTTTAAAGGCAATGCCGCTTGCGCCATCATGCGACCAAGCTGGCCACCACCAAAAATACCAATGGTTTTATCCATGAGAAATGCCCCTTAATTAAGCTTGACCCGGAATATTTTTACTCGCCACTTTATCGGTTTGCGCAGCACGGAAATCTGCAACATTTTTTGCGATTTCAGGACGCGTTAAACCTAAAATTTGTGCCGCCATGATCGCTGCATTGGTCGCACCCGCTGCGCCAATCGCCAAAGTACCAACTGCAATACCTGCTGGCATTTGCACGATAGACAGCAATGAATCCACGCCGTTTAAAATTGATGATTTTACCGGTACACCAAGTACAGGTAGGTCAGTCTTGGCTGCACACATACCTGGTAAATGCGCTGCACCGCCAGCACCGGCAATAATCACTTGAATACCACGATCACGTGCGGTTTCAGCATATTCGAATAATCGATCTGGAGTTCGGTGTGCAGATACAACTTCCGCTTCAAATGGGACGCCAAGCTGTTTCAGCATATTGGCAGTGTTTTCTAGCGTTGCCCAATCCGATTGAGAACCCATGATAATTCCAACGAGAGGAGTGTCTTGTGAAGCGGCCGCATTCATTGCAATGTTTCCAGAGATTAAAGTAAGAGAGAGTAAATCTCGACTAGAGCCAAGCTTTAATAAGAGCCCCATATTATAGACTGAAAATTCATCTCAATAAAATTTAACGGTTGTCTTTAAAAGAAAACTCCATAATATTTTGATGAAAATATTTTTATTTTTTTCAATTTTATAAAAACTTTTATTAAATCAATATTTATAACAACACTTTAAATATGAAACAGATGTTTATCCTACTTACTCTAGCCCTAAGCTCTCAAAGTTTTGCCCAACTCGTTCAACTCAATACGAACCAATTTGTGAAAGAATTTAACCTTTTACAGCAACAAAAAGACTATTACGGCCAAATTAAGAGTAATGGCTACATCCACGAAAAATTTTTAGTCACCAGAAAATCTATTATTGATGAACGTAAGCCGGTCAAGATGACAGGCTATTACAAAGCAGATGATGGCCGCGATAAAATGTATTCAATTTCAGAATATCGTGTGTATTGCGATGACCAAAGCTATGGTTTTGCTCTCATGAACTTTGAAGCAGACGGTCAAATGACTGTACTGACCAGTGAGAGTGATTATGCCTTTGACTATGAAGATCCCACTCCACGAGACCGTGAGTTTAGTAAAGTCCTCAAAAATGCCTGTAAACACGCCTCACTTAAATGATCAGCCCCATGCGGTATTGAATCAATTAAGCACTGCGAAATACAAAATAGACACATCCAAAAAGGCATAAACCTGCCCACAAATAGTCCAACTTAAAGGGTTGTTTAAAAAGGAAAATCATAAATGGAACGAAGACCAATAGCGTCACGACTTCTTGTGTGATTTTCATTTGACCCAATGACCACCCATATTTGGCCAACAGTCGCGTTGCTGGAATCATAAAACTGTATTCGAGTAACGCGATCGCCCATCCAAATAAAATCGCTTGCCAAAGCGGTGCATCATGTAAAAACTTCAAATGCCCATACCAGGCCAAAGTCATAAAACAGTTGGAAATAATCAATAAAAACAGGGCAAGTGACATAAGCAATCAAGATCGCAAAAATTTGCGCATATTGTACGTTTTTCATCACGATTTCGCGCCTATTTTCCGTGTTTTTATCCTCAAGAAAATTGCGTACATTTGATCAGTTACGAGCTCAATCTTTTTGCACGATCTCATACAAAAAAATCTATCTTTTCGCTAAGACCCTTGCTATGGTTGCTCTCAACTGAAATTAACTTTTTCAACCAAATCTATAATGACAACACCACAATAACAAAGTGATGTGTCGGTAAAAGCAGTGGAGTTAGAACGAATGCATCTGCATATCTTGGGTATTTGTGGCACCTTTATGGGTTCATTGGCGCTCTTGGCGCGCGATTTAGGACATAAGGTCACGGGTTCAGACCAAAACGTTTACCCACCAATGTCTACCCAATTGGAAAATGCAGGCATTACCTTAATGCAAGGCTATGACCGTAGCCATCTTCAACCACATCCAGATCTCGTGATTGTCGGCAATGCCATGAAACGTGGCATTGATGCTGTGGAATACATGTTGAACGAAGGCCTGCCTTATATTTCTGGCCCACAGTTCCTTGCAGACCACGTCCTACAAGGCAAACATGTGTTAGGTGTTGCAGGCACACATGGTAAAACCACAACCACAACCATGCTGGCGTGGGTGCTCGATCAAGCAGGTTTAAATCCAGGCTTCTTGATTGGCGGCGTACCTTTAGGCTTTAGTGAAAGTGCACGTTTAGGCGGTGGTCAATATTTCTGTGTAGAAGCCGATGAATATGATTCGGCATTCTTCGACAAACGTTCTAAGTTTGTGCATTACCATCCTAAAACAGCGATTTTAAATAACCTTGAATTTGACCATGCCGATATCTTCGAAGACTTGGCTGCGATTCAAAAGCAATTCCATCATCTAGTGCGTACTATTCCAAGTGAAGGCCGTATCATTGCGCCCATCACTGAAACAAATATTGATGAAGTCTTGGAAATGGGCTGCTGGACACCTGTGGTGCGTACATCTTTAGATGCCAATGACAAATCTGAATTGTATGCAGAACAATTGTCTGCTGACGGTTCACATTTCAAAGTGCTACAGCATGGTGTCGTGAAAGGCGAAGTCAAATGGAATATGACTGGGCAACACAGTGTAGCCAATGCTTTGGCAACCATTGCTGCGGCTGAACATGTCGGTGTTTCGATTGAAACGGCGTGTGAAGCACTTTCAAATTTTGGCGGTGTAAAACGTCGTATGGAGCTTTTGGGCACAATCCGTGGCATTGAAGTTTATGACGACTTTGCACATCACCCAACGGCGATTGATACCACATTAGAAGGTGCGCGTAAGCGTCTGGGTCAACGTAAGCTTTGGGCAGTAATCGAGCCACGTTCTAATACCATGCGCATGGGTAGCCATAAAGATGGCCTTGCACATTCTGCACGCTTAGCGGATGAAGTGATTTGGTATCAACCTGAAGGTTTGGATTGGGATCTACAGCCTGTGATTGAAGCTGCTACGAATAAAGCTGTGGTGGCTCGTTCACTGGATGAGATCATTCAAACCATCGTAAGCGAGGCAGGCGAGGGCGATGCTGTGGTGATTATGTCGAATGGCGGTTTTGGTGGTTTACATCAGAAGTTGATCAGTGCATTAAAAGCCTAAACCCACTAGATAAAATAAAAAAAAGCCCGCTGCGCGGGCTTTTTTTTTATTCACACTCAGCTTAAAAATAATGCTGATAGCCTCGGTTTTTATAGCCTAAATCCAGCTTAACCGGCTGTTCAACATTCTCTAATCTTAACAATGTCGTTAAAAACGCCTGAATTTGTTCTAGATTGAGCACGTCGGGTTGAAAGCTTGAATATCCAAAGCGCTGAAACAAACTAGCAATTTCACTATGTCGGTTGACATATTTCATCGACCATTTTGAAAAATCGATTTGATCAATATTTTGATCAGGATAACGCACAATATCCCGATGGCGAGTATCTTTCGCAATAAGCTGAAAAAGCTGTTCGAGAGCCGCTTGCTCACCTTGCAGGCATTGGAAGAACCGGCCTTCGGCATAGTACAGCACGCCAAAAATACGCTGTTCGGTATTGAAGCTGCGGGCTCTCACCAAAATATCACTTAAATCTTGTATTAAATCAAATTGTTGTTCTACACGTGTACTGGCATAACAGAGTTGTATCATTGTATTTATTCTTAAAGTATTTGCACGATTTTAACGTAGAAAGCGCTACAGGATGAGTAAATATTTGTATATTTTTTAATCAAATGTGCTTTTTAACTTACAACACAAAACCAAGATCACGTATACCGATATCACCTTCATTTTTTTAAACTCATACATATTAAAACAATGAAATTATTTCCATTTGAAGATGAATAAAGAGGCCTACCATGCTCAAGAATTTACTCATTTTTTTATCAATCACTTGTGTATATTTTGCTGCCTTGATCATACTGAATAATTTTGGCGTTTCAGATTTTTTTAATGTCGTTATTTGCTCATTTATTTTAGGAATAACACTGCGTACTGCGATTCCTCACTATCTCATTTATTTACTAATGATGATGACTATTGGCAGTATTTATTTTGTACTGAATGACTTTGCATTATTAAATATCATGTGTTTAAGCTTGATTTTAGGGATATCAAGCTGCTCGATCTTATTGCAGTTTTGGCCAAATCTTTTCAAAGTACCTACTACGCTGTTAAAATTAAAGCTCAATTAAATACAAATTAGCTTTTTAAGTTTTTTTTAAAAATTTCATAATGATAGAAAAGCCCGCATGGCGGGCTTTTTTAGGCTTGAACATCGGCAAGGGTTTTATCTCTACGAAACATCACATCAACATAAGAACAAGTTGGAATAATCTTTAAGCGTTTATCACGAGCGAATTCCACCAAATGATCCAATAACACTCGAGCCATACCTTGCCCACGCAATGAATCATCTACCCACGTGTGATTTGCCACAATGGTATGTTCATCACGCCATAGATAACTAATTTCTGCGAGCCGTTCACCCTCAGCATTTAACTGAAAAAATTCACCTTTTTGACCGTTATCTTGATGTTGCATAGTCACTGTTTTTTCTTCCTTTTTATGAAAAAATACACCGTGTAACAAACGAGAAAGTGATTGGTACAGAACTTAAACGACCTATATTCAACTGTAGGTGATAATAAATCCGTACACCTTTCACATTAATTAAAAAACAATTAAATCACACTTGCCGGATATTTTTATTATGGACCTTTATCTTATCGCTATCTTTGTATTGCTCATTGCTGCAGCATGCTTGGTTGTATCGCTGTATAAATCACGATCTTAATTCAATTTCACAGCTAAATTTCAAATAAAAACAGCCTGATTGCAATACGATCAGGCTGTTTTTATTTATCCAAATGATTAATCTACATCACGCTGTACAATTTAGCGTAGAACATCACGAATCGATTCATCTTTATCAAATACAGATTTTGCAAAAGGACAGAGTGGAATAATTTTCACGTTCTTTTCCCGAGCAAAATTCACTGCTGCATCGAGGAGATGTCGTCCAACACCTTGTCCTCGCAAGCTGTCACTGACATCGGTATGATCAATAATAAATTTATCATCGCCTGCCCATGAGTAAGTCATCTCTGCCAAACGTTCCCCATCTTGCTCAACAAAGAAAGCTCCTTTTTTTTGATCATCATCTTGTTGTACAAACATCTTAAATTTCCTCCATTTTTTTATAAATTGGCATGTAATGCAGGTCAACTCTGTTGTTTTTGTATTAATTTAAAGCGCATGCACAGGGCTTTAATCGGTTCCTGCTTGTGTATAGAGCATAGTAAAATAAGCCACTTTATTTATTTGAAGACACTCATGTCTGCCTCTCCCTCCGAAACGGCTTCTTCTGGCTCTTGGACGGCTGTGATTGCTTTGGCTTTCGCAGCATTTATTTTTAATACCACTGAATTTGTACCTGTCGCTTTACTCAGCGATATTGGCAAAACCTTTAGCTTAGCCGCGACCGATGTCGGCATCATGATTACGCTCTATGCATGGGTGGTTGCGCCGATTTCATTGCCGATCATGTTATTGACCAAAAATATTGAACGTCGATCACTCCTGATTTGCTTATTTATAGTGTTTATTGTCAGCCATGTTCTGTCGTATTTCGCATGGAGCTTTAATACTTTATTGCTCAGTCGAATTGGCATTGCTTTCTCGCATGCACTTTTTTGGTCCATTACTGCGTCGCTGGCAGTTCGTGTTGCACCGAAAGGCAAAGAATTTCAAGCCTTGGGGCTTTTGGCCACAGGCACAGCTTTGGCGATGGTTCTCGGTATTCCGTTTGGGCGTATGGTCGGAGAAGCCTATGGTTGGCGAAATACCTTTGCTCTGATTGGCATTGGCGCCAGTATCGTTTGCCTGATTTTAGCCAAAACGCTGCCAATACTGCCGAGTTTGAACTCTGGCTCGCTAAGCAGCTTAAAACAGTTTATTCGCCGTCCAAGCTTAATGATGGTCTTTGCATTAACCATTATCATCATTAGCGCGCAATTTACCGCATATAGCTATATCGAACCGTTCTCACTCAACATTGCTGCATTCAGTTCCATGCAAACCACCACGTTGTTATTAATCTTTGGTGCTGCAGGCTTTCTAGGTTCTTATCTGTTCGGGAAATTTGGTGGGAAATATCCTAAAGTTGCGATTCCTTTGAGTACAGCCACACTGGCTTTATCCATGCTGCTGTTGCTGCCTGTTTCTCTGAGTTTTGCAGGTGTGAGTGCGGTGTGCCTACTATGGGGCATGAGTATCATTGGATTTAGCCTTGCATTACAGTCAAAGACGCTGCATCTCGCATCCGATGCCACCGATGTCGCCATGGCTATCTATTCAGGACTTTATAATGTCGGGATTGGCGGTGGCGCACTCTTGGGCGGTATCGTCAGCGTTCATTTCGGTTTGAGTTATATTGGCGTGATCGGAGGAATCATCGCGGTGATCGGGACACTTTTAGCCTTAGCGTTGGTACAACGTGGTGATTTTAATCCTCCCGTGACGCATTAAATGAATTCGCAAATTGCCGATTGCACTTTGAACTAAAAACTGTCATGCTTTGCCGCATATTTGGACAGTGTCCAAAACAAAATTTGAACAAGGGGAGTAGCCTCCTCCAAACGTAAACCTTGTTTTACGTGTCAGAATATCGTCATTACACTTTGCAAAAAGTCGGTATCTGAGCATCGCTGCTGAAAATCATTACAGTACGATGTAGGCAAGACCTTGATCATGTTGTCTCAGGCGTTTTATTTCGTCTGGCAACTGGTCGAGGTTTTTTTATGGCTGGTTGTTAGATGTGGAGAATACACATGGAAACGATTGGCTCTTTATGGCTATATCTGGCATTTTTCGGTTTAGTCACCATCATGCTACTCATCGACTTTTTAGGCTTTAAAAATAACAAAGGCCAAGAAGTCAAAGTCAAAACCGCTGCCTATTGGAGTATTGCATGGGTCTCTGTGGCTACCTTATTCGGTGGCGCATTGTGGCTCTACTTACAGCAAACCGCTGGTGTCGCTGTTGCAAACACCAAAGTCATGGAATATTTCGCTGGTTATCTGCTCGAAAAATCACTCGCAATTGATAACGTTTTTGTCTGGCTCATGATCTTTGCTGCCTTTGCCATTCCACCTGCTTTGCAGCGCAAACTGTTACTCTACGGTGTCCTCGGTGCAATTGTACTACGTACTATCTTTATTTTTATTGGGGCATGGTTCGTTCAAGAATTCTCTTGGGTGTTATACATCTTCGGTGCATTCCTAGTGTATACCGGCTTTAAATTCCTTAAAGGCCAAGACGAAGAAGATAAAGATATCGAAGATATGGCGATTTTGAAGTGGCTACGTAAACACATGCGTATTACCCCTCAGATGCATGAAGATAAATTCTTTGTTCGTCAAAATGGTGTCTTATGGGCAACGCCGCTTTTTTTAGTATTGATCTTGGTTGAAGCATCGGACATCATTTTTGCGGTGGACTCAATCCCAGCAATCTTTGCGGTTACCTCTGACCCATTCATTGTACTGACTGCAAACTTGATGGCGATTTTGGGTCTACGTGCCATGTTCTTCCTCTTGTCTGGTGCTGCATCGAAAATGCATTACTTACCATATGGTCTGGGCATTATCCTGGTATTTATTGGCGCTAAGATGCTGTTGCTCGATGTGTTCCACATGCCAATTTGGATTTCACTCGGCTTTATTGTGGTGACCTTAACCATCACCGCGTGGTTATCGATCCGACACAGCAAGAAGTACCATGAAACCACGCTTTAAAACACTTAGATGATTAAAAGCCTTCTTTCGAGAAGGCTTTTTTATTCTGCAACGAAAACTTGGACTAAGCTTCAGGCGTCATCAAGAGTTTGAGTTTCGGCCAGCGTTGTAAAAATTGTTTTTGCTGCACACGCTGCAAAAAAGTCGCTCGACTAACTAAGGTTGAATTCCAACGCAGTTTTAATTCAAATAAATCAGCCAGTCCAAATGGTGCCACGATTTCTACTTGATCAAGCTCATTTAAACGGACTGCAACAGCCGTTGCAGTTTCAACCCACAAAGAAAGGGCATGGGAAATCGATGTTAGGGGCAAAATAGAATCACCATTGTCTAAACGATACCACTGATGTACTGTCGCTTGGTTGGTGACATCCCAATGAATGTGAGGAAAATTCAACTGCATCTGCTGTTGAATTCTTTGACCCTGTGTCCCATCATCATGTTCCGCATAATAAATCACATCGACTTCTGTGCCTTCCAGTACATAGAGTTGTTGATGTCGCTGTGACCAAATCAAATTACGAACCACGCCTGCGGCCAAATAAGCCTGTGTATCTATGGCATACAGGGCATGTAAAATCTGCATGATGCCTTGATGCTGAAGCAGGTTATGCTTTAATTGGTCTGAATAGCTCATGTTCACTAAAGGGTTCATTATCGTTTTTTAAAGGGCGCTCTTGAGATCAATATAGCAAGCGTTGCGACTCATGGTCTTTATTCATTCATCGATGTAATGTATACAGCTCAATGCTTTTGTATTATTCAAATCAAATACAATGAACAAAAAAAACAGAATCACTTATAAACAGGTGTTCTATTTTTTAGAACACATTTTCACAATTACTCTAACGGTATTTTGAACCAAATTGGGCTACAATCAACCGAAAAAATTCTAAACTGCAGGTATGTCATGTCTTCTGTTATCGCATCTACAGCGATCCGTGGTCGCTTTCTAGATATTCAGAATACAGTTGCCCAAGCACGTGAAATTCACGACCAAGTGCGCTATTTCGAAGATGGTTTGCTAATTACGCAAGCCGGAAAAATTCAATGGTTCGGTCCATGGTCTGAGGGCCAACACCATCTCCCAGATCAGGTTGAAGTACAACATTATCCAGATCAATTGATTGTTCCGGGTTTCATCGACACCCATATTCATTATCCACAAACGGAAATGATGGGGGCTTATGGTGAACAGCTACTGGAATGGCTTGATACTTATACCTTCCCAACCGAAATCCAATTTGAAGATCCGGCTTATGCAGAGCAAATTGCACAGTTCTTCGTAAACGAGTTACTCAAAAACGGAACCACAACAGCTCTTGTTTTTTGTACCGTTCATCCACAATCGGTCGATGCTTTATTTAAAGCTGCAGAACAGCATCAGATGCGCTTAATTGCCGGTAAGGTCATGATGGATCGACATGCCCCTGAAGCATTATGTGACACAGCTGAGAGTGGCTACAACGACTCCAAAGCACTCATCGAAAAGTGGCATGGCAAGGGCCGTAACCTGTATGCCATCACGCCTCGCTTTGCCCCAACCTCAACGCCTGAGCAATTGACACGGGCAGGGGAGCTAAAAGCCGAGTATCCTGATGTTTATGTGCATACACATTTGAGTGAAAATAAAAATGAAATTGCGTGGGTCAAAGCATTATTCCCTGAGCAAAACGGCTATTTAGACGTTTATCATCATTATGGTCTGACCGGATCACGTTCCGTGTTTGCGCACTGCGTGCATTTGGAAGATGCCGAGTGGGATTGTATGCATCAGACCAACTCTGCAATCGCGTTTTGTCCAACCTCGAACTTGTTCCTAGGCAGTGGTTTATTTCCATTAAAGAAAACATGGGAAAAACAGGTGAAAGTCGGCTTAGGCACAGACATTGGCGCAGGCACCTCATTTAACCAACTACAAACCATCAATGAAGCCTACAAAGTTCAACAACTTCAAGGCGATAAACTATCCGCATTTGAAGCGCTGTACCATGCCACTTTAGGTGGAGCAAAAGCCTTAGATCTAGAGGACAAACTTGGAAACTTTGATTTGGGCAAAGAAGCAGATTTTGTGGTGCTCGATTTAAATGCCACGGCTTTACAAGCCTTACGTCAACAACGTGCCAAAAATCTGGAAGATGCTTTATTTGCCCTCATGCTGATGGGTGATGATCGTAATATCCATGCCACCTATGTGTTTGGACAATGTGCTTATGTCAAAGCATAAAACGGCTCGACCGAAACGAAAAACAGCGTTGAAAATTGGACTGATTGCCGTCGCTTGTCTGTGCTTACTCAAGCGTGACAGCACTTCCAAGAAAAACTGATTACATTTTCAACGGCAAAAAAGATGCATCTGCGAGCCAGATGTATTAAAATTGGTTCATCTTTAGAGGTGTTGCAAGTCAACACCTTTTTTATTTTTTGATTTGCTTTTTTAGGTATCTACCCATGTCTGTTCAAATGAGCGTACTGATTTCCACTGAAGAAATTCAAGCTAAAGTGAAAGAGCTTGGCGCAAAAATTGATGCACACTATGCTAACAGCGACAAAGAGTTGGTGTTAATCGGTCTTTTACGCGGTTCTGTTATTTTTATGGCTGACCTTTGCCGCGCAATTTCAAAACCGCATGAACTCGACTTCATGACCGTTTCAAGTTATGGCGGTGGGACCGTATCTACTCGTGATGTAAAAATCTTAAAAGATTTAGACGGTGACATTAAAGATAAAGATGTCTTGGTGGTTGAAGATATTATCGATTCAGGCAATACCTTAAGCAAAGTTTTAGAAATTTTACAGACGCGTAATCCAAACTCAATCGAGCTTTGTACTTTGGTTAGCAAGCCTTCACGTCGTGAGATTGAACTCGAAGTAAAATTTTTAGGTTTTGAAGTCGAAGATAAATTTATCGTGGGTTATGGTCTGGACTATGATCAAAAATATCGTCATATTCCATTTATTGGCGAAATTGGTCTCTAAGTAAGATCAGATACTTAAGAGTGGCCGAAGGCCACTTTTTTTTATTTTTTGGTTTGTTTTGAACAAAAAAACAACAGTTTTTTGCATGTTTAGGCTATAGCTCAGCGCAGTTTTGATTAAAGATAAAGATTGAACATGTCGTAAAAAACAAATACATGATAACAAAAGGAGAGTTACTATGTGGTCACTCATTGTTGCGATTGTTGTTGGTTTTATTGCTGGTTTAATTGCACGTGCGATCCATCCTGGAGATGACAAAGCGGGTTTCATTATGACCACCCTTCTCGGGATAGCAGGTTCCTTACTTGCGACCTATGGCGGACGTTTATTAGGTCTATATGGAGAAAATTCTGCCGCTGGTTTTATCGCATCCGTTATTGGTGCGATTATCGTGTTATTTATCTATAACCTTGTAACGAAAAAAACCCGCGTCTAGTTTTTTATAACGCCATTAAAATACCCGCCTATAGACGGGTATTTTTTTTACTTATACTTTATTCACCGTACAGCTTGAAATTATTTGATCTCTTTTAAAATTGATTCTAATTCAGCAGTCGGGTATGCACCTGTTAAAATCGAACCATTAGCAAACACAATTCCCGGTGTACCACCTAGTTTTAAGCTTTTAGCTAATATTAAATTTCGCTCAATCGGGTTTGCACAGCTTTTCGCTGACTTCGGTTGAATTCCCTTATTAATTAAATTATCCCAGGCCATAGCAGGGTTTGACTCACAAAAAATCTGCTTCGATGGCGCCAACGACTGCGGTTTTATGGCTGTGATAAAAGTATAAATGGTCACATCATTGAGTTTTGCCAGATCTACTTCAAGCTTCTTACAATATGGGCAATTTGGGTCAGAAAAGATCGCGATTTGGCGCTTTCCATTCCCCCTGACTGTTTTAATCGCATCTTGTAATGGGAGTTTATTCCACTCAGTTTTTTGCTGACTGAGGATCAATTGTTTGGTCAGATTTTTTTGATCTTTTAAACGGATCATAGATCCTGCAATCACATAATCCGCATTTTCACTCAAATACAAAACTTGATCTTCAACAAAGCCGCTATATATGCCCGGCATTTCGGTACTTTGAATATTTTCAATTTTTAAACTGGGGTGCTTTTCTGCCAAGAGCTTTTGAACGTGTGCCGCATCTGCCAAAGCAAAAGTCGAAAGGGTGGTACTCAACGCCAACGCACATATTTTTTTCAACATAGACCGAACTTCAACATTTAATTGATTCAGCATTCTAAGCCCTAACGTGTGAAAGTCTTGGGCTTTTTTCAGTTCATTACGCAATAGCTACATGCCGTTTCACGTGGAACATATTAAGCTTCATCAGGTGAATTAATTTCAACAGACACATGTACAATTTCTTCATGAATCGACAGCGCTTGGCGCACTTCATCTGCACTCAATGCCTGACTTGTTTCTAAAGCTACAATACATGAAAACTGACCTTTACCCACTTTCCACACATGTAAGTCGGTCACCATAACAGGCGCTGGTAAATCTTGCAAAACCTCACGAATTTCAGCGACAACAGGATGATCCATTTCTGCGTCCAGTAATGTTTGTCCTGTTTCTTTCATCAGCCCAATGGCCCACTTACCAACAAGTACCGCACCAACAATCCCCAATAGCGCATCTAAAAATCCCCAGCCCATCCATTTTCCAGCAAATAAAGCCACAATCGCCAACACCGAAGTCACCGCATCAGCAACCACATGCATGAAGGCTGCTTTCTGATTGAGGTCGTGATGATGATCATGCTGCTCTTCATGGCTATGCTGGTGATGATGATGGTGATGGTCATCATGCAATAACCAAGCACAGATTAAATTCACCACCAGACCTAAACTCGCAATAGGGATTGCTTCGTTATAATGAATTTGAACCGGGTTGAATAAGCGTTCCACCGAATGAAAGGCCATAAATGCAGCAACGACCATCAATAATATCGCGCTGCTATAGCCCGCTAAAATTTCAATTTTCCAAGTCCCAAAACTAAAACGAGCATCTTGGGCATAGTGGCGTGCCGCACGATAGGCAAAATAGGCCAAGCCTAATGCCAACATATGTGAACTCATATGCCAACCATCAGCCAATAATGCCATCGAATTAAAAATCCAACCGCCAATGACTTCTAACAACATCATGACTGCCGTTAAAATGGTGGCAATTAAGATCCGTTTTTGTGCGAGTGGATTACCTTCATCAAATTGATGATGATGAATTCGGATGGATGGGGAAGTTTTCATTAGGTGCTATGCTTAAATATACTCCCCCATAGTATATTTATTTTCGGGAGAAAGTGTTGAGTCATTTACATCAGGACAAAAAGATTTTAAATCGGGTTAAACGCCTACAAGGTCAGGTCAATGCGGTTGAACTGGCTTTACAGCAACCCGAAGCAGGGTGTATCGAGGTTTTACAACAGGTTGCGGCCATCAAAGGTGCTGTAAATGGATTAATGAATGAATTAATCGAAGCACATTTACGCCATCATGTATTACCTCAAGATGCTGAAATCAATGAAGCAGAACTGGAAGAATTTGTAAAACTGCTTAAACGCTATGGATAAAGTTACAACTGTGATTTGACCATGGAAAAAAATCGGCATTAAACTGAGCCCATATTTCCGTCTTTCTCATACAGCACAATATTGACCCTATTGACTGTACCTCTGCGACTTTAAAATGACCACATCTCCCTCTTGGCGACCATTTATCATGGTGAGCCTTGCACTCTGTATGGGCACTATTGGTACAGCGCTAGCTAGTCCTCTGTATCCCATTTATCAACAACTTTGGGGACTGCTGCCGAGTCATATCACCTATATCTTTGTTGCCTACATGTTTGGTTGCCTAGCGACCTTGCTGTTTTTAGGTCGTACCAGTAATAGTTTTGGTTTTTTAAGAACCCTGCAAATCGGTATGGCGTGCATCATCTTAGGTTTAAGCTTGTCGGTGTTTGCCAGTAATGCGCTGTGGTTATCTATCGGGCGCTTTATTATCGGGATTGCCTCGGGTTTAATCAGCACCTCAGCCATGCTTGGTTTGGTCTATACCATTCCTGAACCGCATAAAAATAATGCTCCACAGTTGAGTTCAATCATTACCGTGATTGGTTTTGGTCTTGGCCCATTTATTGGTGGAGTGATTGCCCAATTTTCGGAACAGCCTTTAGTCACCCCTTATATCCCTGTGATCTTTGGGGGGTTGGCGTGTTTAATAGGGTTATTTTTTATTCGCACACCGAATTTTGAGCCACAGCCTTTTTCAGTGGCACCACATTTGGAATTGCCTGAAAAGCGTGATCATTCACGATTTTATATCGCTGGACTGACTGCCTTTTGTGCCTTTGGTTCTTTTAGCTTATTTGCATCACTCGCACCCTCTTTCGTCAAAGATGCGATCCCATGGCATGGCCCTTTGGTCAGTGGTAGTGCCATTGCAAGTATCTTGCTGGTTTCCGCTGTCGTGCAATTTATGGCGAAATCGATTCCTTCTGCAAAATGTGTCAATGCCGGCTTAATAGTGTTAATACTGAGCTATGCGCTCCTTGCGCTATGTATGACCCAACACTGGAGTGCATTGTTTTTTATTAGCGATATTTTAGTCGGTGTAGGGCATGGTCTAGGGCTTTTAGGCGCATTTGGCTTAGTTCATCAAATGACCAACAATCAAAACCGTGCTGCGGTGATCTCGACCTATTTGTTTATCGGATATTTAGGAACCATTATTCCAATTATTGCAGCCGGCTATTTATCTGATCATTTCGGCTTGATCGTCGGTGTTTTAGGTTTTTGTATGGGTGTAGGTTTATTGTGTATCGGCTTATTGCTTTGGCACCGTAGTCTGAACACCAATTAACCACTAAACTTATTCAAGAAGCATCTTGTATTGGGTGCTTCTTAAACCCAAAAACAATTAAGAAACCCTATAAAAATCAATCAAATTAAATTAAGATCTTGTCTGATGTGATTCAAAAATTTAAAAAATGCTAAAAATTCAATGTCAAATTAACACTGTAGAAAATCAAATCATTGCTAGCAGCGAATACGGGAATATTCACTATATTTTACCGTTTGAATCCTTACCGCAATTAGAAACCTATGATTTTATTGTTTGGGGCTTTTTACCCATTGCCATGCGCCTTGGCATCCCGCTGCATGTAGAAGGACCTATTTCAATACAAACCCTCCACTCCGCACGGGAGGTTTCAACGGTCTGGGCCGCTTGGTTACCTGATTTATATCAACCAGTCATGCTCAGTGCTGCATCGATTATCCAAACACCACCGGCAAACCAAACCACTCAAAATTTAAACTTTTTTAGCGGTGGGATTGACTCCACTTATAGTACATACAAAGCTTTTCTTGAAAATGGGCAAGATTCTGATTGTCTCACTGTGCATGGAATGGATTATAAATTTGATGACCATGAAAAATTTCAGACCTTAATGGATCAGACCCATGACTTTAGAAGCCAAGTTTTTAAGCAAAGTCGCGTGGTAAAAACCGATGCTTACGCGCTATACAGTAAATATGGCTGTAACCCTAAAGGTTCACATGTCACACATATCTTTTCGCTGTTTTCCTGCGCTTCGATTTTTGAACATTACCAGCAATATCGAATTTCAGCCGATTATCGTTTAGATCAACAATTATTCGTTCATCCCTATGGCTCAAATACGGCATCCAACCGATTGATGAAGAATCGATCCGGGGCATTAATCACCCTTGACGATGATGTCACGCGATCTCAAAAAACCGCATTTTTAAGCCAATCTAACTTAGATTTACAAACCCTGTCGATTTGTGTGGACTATAGGGCTCGACCAAAAAATTGTGGTCAATGCAGTAAATGTATGCGCACCAAAGCCATGTTTTATGCCACCAGCCCCGAAATTCCCGATATCTTTTTAGATCGTCGCTTTGAAAAACAGTGGTATCAATCCATTCCATTAAGTTCAAAAATTAATCGTGCATTTTTAATTGATATTTTGTCAGCAGTCGAAAAATCTTCGCAACAGCAACAATTTCCAGACTATGCAACACTCAAAGTCAAAGTTGAAGCTGCATCGAAAAGAGCAGCGATCAATCCTTTTTATGGGATGAAAATGAAAGATGTGCTGAGATCGATCTTTAAAATCATTTTTGGCTCAAACCCAGGCTAAAGGGATGCAAAAAAAGCACGATGTTTTCGAACATCGTGCTTTGGATGGATATTTCAATGGATGAAACGAGGAGCTCAATCGTTTTATTACTTGCCGATACAGAACGATCCAAAAATCTTCCCAAGCAAATCATCCGCACTGAAATCGCCCGTAATTTCACCTAAGGCATTTTGCGCCAAACGTAGAGATTCAGCCACCAACTCACCCGCATGATAAACCACCAACTGCTCACGTGCTTCTGCAAGATAGCGCTGAGTGCGCTTCATTGCGTCTAAATGGCGTGTTCGAGCAATAAAGGTATCTTCCTCTGGTTGAAAGCCTGCATGCGCTGTAATCGCATCAATAAGCGCTTGAACGCCAGTTTCTTGTTTAGCTGAAACGCGAATATGTCGAAAACCGTTTAAATCGGTCATTTCCGCGGTAAATCCTGTCAAATCACATTTATTACCAATCAACATCAAACGCTTCGGTTCAATATGATCGGCAAAGTATGCTTGAGCCAATTGTAGTGGATCTTCGCCCTGACTTAAGTCATAGACCAAAAGTAACAAGTCAGCTTGCTCAATTTCTTTAATTGCGCGGCGAATCCCTTCTTTTTCGACGATATCACCGGTTTCACGTAAACCTGCGGTATCGGTCAAGGTAATCGGCAAACCATTGAGGCTGATTTTTTCATGTAAAACATCACGTGTCGTACCCGCAATATCCGTCACAATCGCACGTTCAACACCCGCTAAAGCATTGAGTAGCGATGACTTACCTGCATTGGGTTTACCGGCAATCACCACTTGTAGACCTTCACGCAGTAACTGACCTTGACGGGCAGATTGCTGCACAGCATGGACCGAGCTTGCCACTTCATCCAATAAGCCCAAAATCTTACCATCCGCCAAAAAGTCGATTTCTTCTTCAGGAAAATCAATCGCTGCTTCCACATGCAAACGCAAATGGATAAGTTTTTCTAACACCGTATTGACCTTGCTCGAAAAAGCACCTTGTAATGAACGTACCGCTGAACGTGCCGCTGCTTGTGAGGTGGCATCAATCAGATCAGCAATCGCCTCGGCTTGCACCAAGTCCATTTTGCCATTTTCAAAGGCGCGCATTGAAAATTCGCCCGCTTTTGCAGCAATAGCACCCAATTCAAGTAACCGTGCCAATAATGCATTTTGAATAACTGGGCCACCATGACCTTGAAGCTCCACCACATCCTCACCCGTAAAGGAGTGCGGATTTGGAAAGCAAATCACCAAACCTTCATCCATGATTTCATTCGATGCATCAAAAAACTTACGGAAACCAGCAAAACGTGCTTCAGGCAGGGATTGCTGCGTTAATGCTTCTGCAATGGCATAAGATTTGGGACCAGACAGGCGAATCACGCCGACACCACCACGACCCGGCGGTGTGGCAATTGCTGCGATGGTGGTTCGGTTTAACATAAAATTTACCTAAAAATTTTCAAACGACAGATAAAGAAAAATCCGCCTAAGATTACCATCTTAAGCGGATTTATTCAGCCCATCAGCAATGCTTAGTTTGCTGAGTCAGCTGCTTCACGTTTTAAACGTTCTTTTTCAACAGATTTGTTAATCAAACCTTGTTGAAGAATAGTAATACTGTTGTTACAGATCCAGTAAAGCACAAGGCCCGCAGGGAAGAACAACATAAATACCGTAAAGATCACAGGCATGATTTTGAAGACTTTCGCCTGCATTGGATCAGCCGGTTGTGGGTTCAAACTTTGCTGAATAAACATGGTTAAGCCCATTAATAGCGGCAAAATAAACCACGGATCCATCGCAGATAAATCTTGAATCCAACCTAACCATGGCGCATGACGAAGTTCAACAGACTCCATCAATACCCAGTACAAAGCAAGGAAGATCGGCATTTGGAGCAATAACGGCAAGCAACCTGATAGTGGGTTCACTTGCTCACGTTTATACAATGCCATCATTTCTTGCGAGAAGCGCATACGGTCTTCACCGAACTCTTCTTTCATGCGTTGCATTTCAGGTGCAATCACACGCATTTTCGCCATAGAGCGGTAGCTCTTCGACGACAATGGCCATAAGATCAGTTTCACCAGAATGGTCAATAGAATAATTGACCAACCCCAGTTACCCACTAAACCGTGGAAAAACTCAAGACCGACGAACAATAATTTCGCAATAGGCCATAACCAACCGTAGTCTACAGTTTGGTTTAAACCAACTGCCAATTCTTTTAATTCAGATTGGATTTTTGGACCTGAATAGAACGTTGCATCTACTTCTGCCACTGTTCCTGCAGGAACATTAATTGCAGGTGATGTGAACTGAATGATGTTCATATCATCAGTAGATTTACGTGACTCAAGTTTCGCAGCATACGGTTGACCATTGGCTTGCGTTAATTTGATCTGTCCAGGAATCCACGCGCTCACGAAGTAATGCTGAACCATTGCAACCCAACCGCCAGTTGCTTCAACATTCAATTTTTCTTCATTGAAGTTAGCAAATTTAAGTTTGTTGTAATGTTCTTCAGGCGAACCCCATGCACCACCAAGGAATGTACCTAAAGTGAAAATACCTTGATCAGATTTACCTGGATCTTCAGAGTTGTCGCGTTTAAGCTGACCAAACATCTGACCTTGCCAGTTCTGAGCACTGCGGTTCACGATTTTATGATTCACGACAACAGGGTATTCACCTTCAGTGAAGTTAAAGGTTTTAATAACCTCTACACCATCTGCTGTTTTATAAACCATTGGTACTGACAAAACTTTTGCTGTTTGGCCATCTTTACCCTTCACAGCTTTTGCGTCATTCAACGTATATGAAGATTTTTCAATCTCATAGGTTGGACGTCCTTTCGGATTACTATCAGGGCCATTAAGACCAATTAAGCCAGACTGAGCAACATAAGTACGTTTTGCATCGCTTTCAAGCATTACAAATGGTTCGTCGCTGTCTTTATTTTTGTCATGATTGAGTAATTCAATACGAACAATATCGCCACCCTTTGGATTAATCCAAAGATGGTAAAGGTCAGTTTGTACTGAAATTAACTGTTGACTAACAGGTGCAGTGGCATCTGTTGTTTGTTGTGTAGCAGCATTATTTGCTTGCGGCACATCAGTAGCAGCCGTAGCTGTCTGGCCATTTGGCAAATCGGCAGATACTTCATGCGTTACCACCGCAGCATTTTGCTGAGATTTTTGTTCCGCATGTCCATAATCTTTCTGCCAAGCCAAAATGAGCAAATATGCGACAACAAACATGGCCCCTAGAATTGCAATCCTGGCCCATTGTTGCATAGGTATTACCCCAAGTGGTTAGAGTGATTTTGGTTCAATAAACGTTCACGAAAGGGTACAGCAACGTGAAGCGTTTGAGAATCTATTTGCTGAAATGAAATAAAACGAATTGCTTTTGATGGAACAGGATCATAGCCTGAACCGCCCCAAGGATGACAACGGCAAATACGCTGAACAGCTAGACACACTCCACGTACAGCACCATGTTGATGGACTGCTTCCAAAGAATATTGAGAACATGTTGGAATATAACGACAGCGTGGTCCCAATAATGGACTAATCGCAATCTGATAGAAACGAATGAGCCAATGCAGTAAACGAACCATTGGTCATCTCTACGCTTGTGGGGAGGTAGCTATTTTTTTATGCTTATTTGCAAGGCGCTGCAATTTTTGCCAAGCAAATTGTAATTGCTGATGCAACTCTGCATTCGGTACCGCCTCTATGCCCATTTTTGGCATAACGACAATATCTAATACATTAGACTGCTGTTGATGCAGGCGAAAACTTTCGCGTGCAAGTCGTTTTACTCGATTTCTTTCATGTGCGCGGCGCACTTTTTTCTTAGCAACAACAATACCCAAACGGCTATTCGGCTGTTCGGAGATTTTTGCTAGAAATAAGAAATGGGGTTGATGCACTTTAAAAAGCGCACCATCGAACACACTTTTATAATCGGCAGCACAGTGTATTCGCACATCTGTGCTAAAGCCGTAAAGTGTTGTCATAACACCCAAGTCTTGACAGTCTTAACTGAAATTAAACAGTTAAGCTGTGACGACCTTTTGCACGACGACGCGCTAATACTTGACGGCCAGCTTTAGTAGCCATGCGAGCACGGAAACCATGAACGCGTTTACGTTTCAACTCAGAAGGTTGGAAAGTACGTTTCATATCGAAACTCCAAAAATGATCTTTCAGTAAAGGTTCGCGATTTTAGTGCTCATTGCTTGAGCTGTCAATGAAAAACACGCTTTCTTTCAAAATCTAGGCTGTGATATATCAAGATAATATAAGGATTAGAAATCAGTCAGAAAGTTTTAAATTAAAATACTCACAAACTAAATCATTGTATATATTAATTATTTAAGTTATCTTCAAGTTTACTCACAGATTTATCCACAACCTCAAATTTGTGAATTGGTTTTATGAATTTAAATTTGAATTTAAACCAACCATCAAGTTATCCCCAGAATGGGTCGATCTTATAAATAAATTCAAATTTTAAAATTTAAATTTATTACTATTAGTGTTGATGTTTTCTGTGGAAAAAGCATTTTTAGATTTAAAAAACAAATAATTATATTGTGGATAATGATGTTTTTATAATTTTGATAGTTTGTGGATAACTTTGTGCTATAATTTATCCACAGCTTGCGGATAAACTTATCCACACGCGATTTAAATTTAAATTTAAACTCAATTTGCGTTTTTTTGATCGATTTCGACTGATTTGTTCATGACAGATGTGGATAAGATGGTTAGAATGGCTGCCCGCTTAGGCGGGGTTGAATTATTTTTTTACGTACAATGGACTGAAATAGGGGTTTCACATGCTTTGGACAGACTGCTTAACTCGCTTGCGACAAGAGCTTTCAGGAAATGTCTATACAATGTGGATACGCCCACTAGTGGCAGAAGATGCAGGTGATAGTCTAAAACTCTATGCACCGAATCCGTATTGGACACGCTATATTCAAGAGCACCATTTAGAACTGATCTCTATTTTAGCGGAACAGTTGTCTGAAGGTCGGGTACGTAAAGTCGAGATTTTGGTTGATTCACGGCCTGGTGCAATTTTATCTGCAGCTGAGCAACCTGCAACAACCACCGCAGCATTAGAGTCAACGCCGCAAGTGTCTGCACCGAATCGTCCTAAAAAAGAAAAAGAAGAGACGTCTTCAAAAAATAACCGTAAGCGTCAGCTTAACCCATTATTTACCTTTTCCTTGTTTGTTGAAGGCCGTTCCAATCAGATGGCGGCAGAAACCTGTCGTAAAGTCTTGACGCAGCCCGGTGCTTCACAGCATAACCCATTATTTTTATATGGACCGACTGGTTTAGGTAAAACCCATTTGATGCAAGCCGTAGGTAATGCATTATTACAAGCGAAGCCGAATGCACGTGTGATGTACATGACGGCTGAAAGTTTTGTACAAGACTTTGTGAGCTCTCTACAGAAAGGTAAGGTCGAAGAATTTAAGAAAAATTGTCGTTCATTAGATTTGTTATTGGTGGATGATATTCATTTGTTGGCGGGTAAAGAGGCCAGCTTGGTTGAGTTTTTCTATACCTTCAACGCGTTATTAGATGAATCTAAGCAAATCATTTTAACCTCAGATCGTTATCCAAAAGAACTGACTGAACTTGATCCACGTTTGGTTTCACGTTTCTCGTGGGGCTTATCGGTGGGTGTGGAACCACCCGATATTGAAACCCGTATTGAAATTTTACTGAAAAAAGCGGAAAGCAATGGGGTGGAACTTCCACGTAATTGTGCGTTGTTTATTGCTCAACAAGTGGTTGCCAATGTCCGTGAACTAGAAGGTGCGCTGAATAAAGTCGTAGCTATTTCTCGTTTTAAAGGTACCCCTATCGACCTTGATGTGGTGCGTGAATCATTAAAAGATGTGTTGGCGATTCGTGCACGTACCATTAGTACTGAAAATATTCAGCGTGTGGTGAGTGAATATTTCCGTATTCCACTCAAAGAATTGGTTGGCCCAAAACGTACACGTATTTATGCACGTCCACGTCAGTTGGCTATGGGGCTAGCACGTGAGCTGACAGGGGATAGTTTCCCTGAAATTGGTATGGCTTTTGGTAACCGTGACCACAGTACTGTGATGCATGCCTGTGAAAAAGTACAAAGCCTGCGTGAAGAAGATCCAATCTTCAATGAGGACTATAAAAACTTGCAACGTCTGCTGCAAAGTTAAGTCTTTTTGTTCAAATTCTGTTCTTGCAATGCGGTATATTCTGCCGCATAGTACACTGCTAAAAAATTAATTTATTTTGTCTGTCTTCAGTTTTTAGAGGAATGTATTGTGCGTTTAAAAATCGCGAAAGAAAGCTTACTGAATGTTCTGTCACATGTCGTAGGAGCGGTTGAGCGTCGCCATACCTTAAATATTTTATCCAATGTCAAAGTACAGGTTACTGAGCAAGCATTGACCATTACAGGTTCTGACCTAGAAGTGGAATTGGTTGCGAGTACACCGCTGGCAGATGGCGCATGTTTACAAGCAGGGGTGACGACAGTTCCTGCGCGTAAACTGATGGATATCTGTAAATCATTGCCTTCAGCGGCATTGATTGATTTACAAATTACTGAAGATCAACGTTGTATTTTAAAATCTGGCAACAGTCGTTTTGTATTGGGTACTTTGCCTGCAGAAGACTATCCATTATTAACCACTGAAAATACTCAAGGCACTCAAGTCGGTGTGACTCAACGTGAGTTAAAGCGTTTATTTGAGAAAACATCTTTTGCCATGGCGGTTCAAGATGTGCGTTTTTATTTGACGGGTACTTTGCTTGAAATTGATGAAAATCAATTGCGTGCAGTAACGACCGATGGTCACCGTTTGGCGATGTGTGAAACAGCGGCAAGCTCGAATGCGACACAAGCAATGCAAGCGATTGTTCCACGTAAAGCCGTAGGTGAATTGCAGCGTCTATTGAGTGTTGAAGACGAGCAATTATCGTTGTTAATTGGTCGTGAATTATTAAATGTAACAATTACCATTGCCAGCCGTGATAAAGAGCAGGGTGATATTACCGTACGTTTCACCACAAAATTGATCGATGGTAAATTCCCTGACTACCGCCGTGTGATTCCACGTGGTGGCGATAAAAACGTGCGTATTGCACATGATGTATTTAAACAATCACTGCAACGTGTAGCGATTTTAAGTAATGAAAAATTGCGTGGCGTATTCTTGAAGTTTGATGCGGACACTTTACAACTACGTGCCAATAACCCTGAGCAAGATGAAGCGATCGAAGATCTCGCAATTCAATATGCAGATGCACCGATGGAAATGTCGTTTAATGCACAGTACTTATTGGAAGTTTTGAATGTATTGGATGGTGATGATGTTGCAATGACCATGACAGAAGCGAACCAGTCGGTATTGGTACAAGATCCACAGCAACAAGATCAAACCTATGTTGTGATGCCAATGCGTGTTTAATTCGGACTGACGTCTCAATTATTATGCATATCACGCGTTTACATGTAGAACGTGTTCGAAATTTAAAGACGGTTGCACTCTCTGGGTTGCAGCCGTTTAATGTCTTTTATGGGCAAAATGGTTCAGGTAAAACGTCTGTATTAGAAGCAGTACATTTGCTGGCAACTGGACGTTCTTTTCGAACCCATATTCCGAAAAACTATATTCAAAATAATAGCCCTGACGCTGTTGTCTTTGCGCAGTCTGCAACAGACCGCATTGGTATGCAAAAAATGCAGTCGGGCGAGCATGTGATTAAAGTCAATGGCGACCTAGTGGGGACACAAGGGCAGTTGGCTAAGATTTTACCGCTACAACTCATCGACCCACAAAGTACGGATATTATTGATCATGGTGCGAAGCCACGACGTCAACTTTTAGATTGGTTGATGTTCCACGTGGAACCAGAGTTTTACCATACATGGCAATATTATGCACGGGCATTAAAACAGCGGAATAGTTTGCTGAAATCACGACGTCATTTGAGTTTGTCTGACTTAGAACCGTGGAACAAAATGCTCAGTGACTATGGTGAGATCTTGCATAGTCTACGGAGTAATGTGGTGGAACAGTGGATTCGATATTTTCAACAAGATCTTGAAGCATTATTGCCTGATTTAACAGTGACACTGGAATACAATGCAGGCTTTCATGCCGAAACAGGGCTGTTGAATGATCTGACCAATCAGCATTTTAAAGACTGCGAGCGTGGCTATACCGAGTATGGTCCGCACCGTGCAGATTTAAGGTTAAAAACCGCTATGGGGGAGGCAGATGTTGTACTCTCTCGTGGGCAAAAAAAGTTATTGATCATGGCGTTAAAACTGTCACAGATTGCAATGCTACATGCTTGTAATAAGGAAACTGTGGTATTATTAGATGATCTGACAGCAGAATTAGATTTAACCGCACAACAGCGTTTAATTGAGCGTTTAAGCCATCTTGGTAGTCAAGTTTTTATTACCACTTTAGACCATGATTCAGTGCAAAAACACTTACATGATTTATCTATTTCTTATCAATTATTCAAAGTTGAAAATGGTACGGTGCAGGCTGTTGTGCAATGAAATACCACCTTTGGATAGACCTATTTTTCACTAGGGAGAAACCATGAGTTCAGAAGATCAAGCTGCTTCTCAAACAGAACAAACCATAGAAAAAGCTTATGATTCCTCTAGCATCAAAGTATTACGTGGTCTAGACGCTGTACGTAAGCGTCCGGGCATGTATATTGGTGATACTGACGATGGTACTGGCCTACACCACATGGTGTTTGAAGTTGTCGATAACTCAATTGATGAAGCGTTGGCAGGTCATTGTGACGAAATTCAAGTCACCATTCATGAAGATGAATCTGTAAGCGTATCGGATAACGGTCGTGGTATTCCTACCGACATTCACCCAGAAGAAGGTGTTTCTGCAGCAGAAGTGATTTTGACGATTCTGCATGCGGGCGGTAAATTTGACGATAACAGCTATAAAGTTTCAGGCGGTCTACACGGTGTAGGTGTATCCGTGGTGAATGCGCTTTCAAGTAAGCTCGAATTAACCATTCATCGTGCGGGTCAAATCCACCAGCAAGAATATAAACACGGTGATTCCGTGTATCCATTAAAAGTGGTGGGTGAGACAGATCGTACAGGTACACGTATACGTTTCTGGCCAAGTGCTGAAACCTTCAGTCAAACGATTTTTAATGTCGATATTTTGGCGCGTCGTTTACGTGAATTATCTTTCCTGAATGCAGGTGTACGAATTGTACTACGTGACGAACGTATCAATTTAGAGCACGTTTATGACTATGAAGGTGGTTTGTCTGAGTTTGTAAAATATATTAACCAAGGCAAAACCCATCTGAATGATATCTTCCACTTTACTACTCAAGCCGATAATGGCATTGGTGTAGAAGTTGCATTGCAGTGGAATGATTCTTATCAGGAAAATGTTCGTTGCTTTACCAACAACATTCCACAAAAAGATGGTGGTACGCATTTAGCGGGTTTCCGTGCTGCATTAACTCGTGGCTTAAACAGCTACATGGAAAGCGAAAACTTACTCAAAAAAGAGAAAGTGGCGGTTTCTGGTGATGATGCGCGTGAAGGTTTAACTGCAATTGTTTCGGTGAAAGTGCCTGATCCAAAATTCTCTTCGCAAACCAAAGAAAAATTGGTGTCGAGCGAAGTGAAAACTGCGGTTGAGCAAGCAATGAATAAATCGTTCTCTGAATATCTTTTAGAGAACCCACAAGCCGCTAAATCTATTGCAGGCAAAATTATTGATGCAGCCCGTGCGCGTGATGCAGCGCGTAAAGCACGTGAAATGACTCGTCGTAAGAGTGCGCTTGATATTGCAGGCCTGCCAGGTAAATTGGCCGATTGTCAGGAAAAAGATCCTGCGTTGTCTGAACTTTACTTAGTCGAAGGTGACTCTGCGGGTGGTTCTGCAAAACAGGGCCGTAACCGTAAGATGCAAGCGATTTTGCCGCTGAAAGGTAAAATCCTCAACGTGGAACGTGCACGTTTTGACAAGATGATTTCTTCTCAAGAAGTGGGAACACTGATTACCGCTTTAGGTTGTGGTATTGGCCGTGAGGAATATAACCCAGATAAACTGCGTTATCACAAAATCATCATCATGACCGATGCCGACGTCGATGGTTCGCACATTCGTACGCTACTATTGACTTTCTTCTTCCGTCAAATGCCAGAACTTGTGGAACGTGGATATATTTATATTGCACAGCCACCGTTGTATAAGCTGAAAAAAGGCAAGCAAGAACAGTACATTAAAGATAATGATGCACTTGAGACATACCTGATTTCAAATGCAATTGATGAGCTTGAATTACACATCAGTGCAGAAGCGCCAGCCATTCGTGGTGAGGCTTTAGCGGGTGTGATTGCGGATTATCAAACCTCTCAAAAGAGCTTGCATCGTCTGACTGTACGTTATCCTGCAAGTGTGTTGGATGGTTTATTGGCAGTAGAAGGCTTTAAGTTAGATCAAGCAAATAACCAAGACTATGTACAGACTTGGGGTGAGCAACTACGTGCCAATATTGAGAAAACTCAACCTAGCCTACGTCCTGAATTAAGCTTAGAAACTTTTGAGCATGAAGATACTGAAGGCAATAAGTCAGCGACCTATTTCCCGCGTATTACCATCTATGTTCATAATTTACCACACCAATACTTGTTAGATTCAGGTCTATTGGGTTCAGGTGAATATGCGCGTTTACTCAAAAATTCGAAGAGTTGGTTCACCTTATTGGAAGAAGGTGCTTACCTACAAAAAGGCGAGCGCAAAATTCCAGTGAGCAGCTTCCATCAGGTTTGGCAAAACATCTTACAAGACTCACGCCGTGGCATGATGATTCAGCGCTATAAAGGTTTGGGTGAGATGAATGCTGAACAGCTTTGGGAAACTACAATGGATCCTGAGAACCGTAACATGCTGCAAGTAACGGTACAGGATGCGATTGAAGCTGATCGTATGTTCTCTTGCTTGATGGGTGATGATGTGGAACCACGTCGTGCCTTCATTGAAGAAAATGCGTTAAATGCGGATATTGATGCCTAAATTCTGATTACAGAATCATTCAAAAAAGCACTCTTGGGAGTGCTTTTTTTTATGCTATCTTAAATAAAATTGAATATTAAATCGCCAATTTGTGTTTTATAAAATTGACTTATTCTGATGCTAAGCTCAAATCAAATTGAACTTAGCAGCTAAAAATAAGAGGTCTATATATGATGGACAATCAACTTGAACACATTCGTGACATCTGGGTAAATGCATTTTTTACCGGAAATTATACCGTTTTAGCCGAATACGAAGATGAGCACTTTAAGGTGGTTTATGAGCAAGACGGGCGTGTCGAAAGTAATTATGTCCGCTATGAACGTATTGCACATGCAGTGAAGAATGGGGTTTGGAAACCACAAAAACCAGACGTAGAATTTGAAGAATATGAGTTTAATCGTGACCAAACTGAGTGCAAAATTTTAATTGGTTTAGCCGAAACACAGCAGCAAATACAGGAAATCTGGCATTTTGATCAGACCTGGAAAATACAAGAATTACGTTTTTTAAAGGCAAAAAAAGCCCATCCTTCTGCCTTATCTTAAACAATAAAAAGTTTAAATTGATGTCGTGAATGGAGATAAAATGCATCCATCTTGCAAATGTGGATAAGTTTTGTGAATTTTCACATTTAATAGTGTTTAACATCAAAGTCATTTATAATTGTGGACAACATTATTTAAAAATATTTATCCACAAAAAGGTGGTTTGATATTTTGAATTTAAAAAATAAAAATGAATTTAAAACTAAGATTTGAATTTAAAAATGGCTTTTGTGGATAACTGTGGTAATGAGTTTGATGTGAAGTATATTTTTTTGAATTCATTTACATAATTAGGGTAAAAGCGATCGCTGAATTTTTAGATTCTTTCCGAATAGAAATGCCTTAACGATGCAATAATCAGTTGGATATGAACATTCGATTTTTTAAATATTTTTTAGATTTATAGTGTGATTATGATTGTGAAGTTTAAATAAAAAATCGCCGTGGAACATTTAAATTTCACGGCGATTGATTTTTTGAGCTTAAGTTAGGTTTTCTTAATAATGCAAATCTAGGGTTTTGCTTTTTAAATTAAGCCTCAAAACTACTTTCCATTTCTTCTAATTCCATCATTAATTCAAGCATTTGCTCTTCGACAGATTCAAGTTTGGCTTTTAATTCTGTTTGCTCATTCATTAGTTTGAGTAAGTCATCTTTTCGACTGGCTTCATATAAAGCACTGTCTGCTAATAATTCCTCGATTTCGTTTAAGCGTGGCTGAATTTTGCTGATTTGCGCTTCATTTTTTTCAATATTTTTACGAATCGGGCGGGTCAATTCACGCTGACGTGCAGCTTCTTTACGCTGCGCTTCTTTATCGACTTTAGAAATCGTCGGTTTAGTTTCAACTTGAGATTTGATGGGAATAGGGGCTTGTTGGCTATTTTTCATCATGTCAATCCGTGCTTGACGCAGCCAATCGGCATAAGCCACGAGGTCGCCATCAAATTCACGACATTTTCCATGATGTACCAACAATAATTCGTCACAAACGCTGGCAATCAATTGACGTTCATGTGAAACCAAAACCACAGCACCTTCAAAATCTTGCAGCGCCATTGTTAGGGCATGACGCATATCAAGGTCTAAATGGTTGGTCGGTTCATCTAGAATTAAAACATTGGGGCGCTGCCAAACAATCAAAGCCAAAGCTAATCGTGCTCGTTCACCGCCTGAAAAGCCTTCACTTGGCGTATCCATGCGTTCGCCACTAAAACCAAAGCTACCTAAGAATGAACGTAATGCCGCTTCACTGATTTTTTTGTCAGCAATTCGAGATAATTGCAACATCGGGCTGGCATTGCCATCTAGAGCATCCATTTGATGCTGAGCAAAATAGCCAATATTCAACAGTTCAGAGGCTTTGCGTGTCCCTTGTAATAAGGGAAGGTCTCCAACCAAGGATTTAATTAAGGTTGATTTACCTGCACCATTCATTCCCAGTAAACCAATGCGACTGTTTGGGGTAATCTGTAAATTCACATTGGTGGCAATCAGTTTGTCACCATAGCCAATATCGACATGTTCCATTTGCAGCAGCGGTGAGCTCATTTTGGTTGGCTCACGGAAACTAAAGGTAAATGGTGTATCGACATGCGCGGCAGAAAGTTCCTGCATGCGTTCTAATTGTTTAATACGGCTTTGAGCCTGTTTGGCTTTGGTGGCTTTGGCTTTAAAACGGTCAATAAATTTTTGGAGATGCGCACGGGTTTCAAGCTGCTTTTCATAGGCTTGTTGTTGTTGTGCCAAGCGCTCAGAGCGGGTGCGTTCAAAGGTCGAATAGTTGCCGGTGTAAAGTGTCAGCTCTTGATTTTCGATATGTAAAATATGATCAGTCACCGCATCTAAGAAATCACGGTCATGTGAAATCAAGATTAGTGTACCTTCGTAAGCTTTTAACCAATCTTCTAACCACAAAATCGCATCTAAGTCTAAGTGGTTGGTTGGTTCATCGAGTAATAAGAGGTCGGAACGGCTCATCAGGGTACGCGCAAGGTTTAAACGCATACGCCAACCACCAGAAAAGCTTGAAACATTGAGCTGCGACTGATGTTCAAAGAAACCCAGACCAGCCATCAGTTGTGAGGCTTTGGATGGTGCTGTATAGCCATGGATTTCATCAAATCGGCCATATAAGTGTGCCAACGCTTCATTGTCTAATTGTTCTGGATGTTCAAGTTTATGTTGTATATCCCAATATTCTTCATCGCCTGATAGAACGAAATCAATCGCTTTCATATCGAGTGCTTTGATTTCTTGTGCCATATGCGCGACGGTCCATACCGCAGGACGAGTCAATGAGCCGCCATCAGATTCCATTCCACCTAAAAGCGCAGAAAAAAGAGTCGATTTACCCGCACCATTTACACCGGTTAAGCCGATTTTCCAGCCTGGATGCAATTGCATAGATGCTTTTTGAAATAAAACACGCCCACCGCGACGAATGGAAAGTTGGTCTAACTGAATCATGGAACTAACTAAACAAGAAGAATGTGGGGCTATTCTAATGGATGGCTTTGCAAAAGAAAAAACAAAGCATCGCAACCATCTGAAAAAATGTGACAGATTCCACGTATTTAGGTATATTGAACGGGCTTTAGTATTAAAAAAATATTTCAAGTTGTTGTTTTAAATGGATTAATAAAACATATTGGGAATATAAGAAATGAGAAAAGGAATTTTAATTTTATCGCTTCTTTCAGGTGTGATGTCTGCACAAAGCTATGCCAATCAGAAGGTTTGTGTGTTCGATTTACTTGGAAAAGCGGGGGAATCTTATAAGCTGATGGAAGAGTGGTCTCTGGCCAGTAAGGCATGGGGAGCACAAGTTCAACTGATTTCATATCAAGATGAATCCAAAGTCGATAAAGATTTTAAAGAAGGGAAATGTGACGCGTTTTATATGACCTCGATGCGGGCACGTGCGTATAACAAATTTGCCGGTTCGATTGATGCCATTGGCGGTGTACCGAATAATACCATCGCGCAAAAAGCCATTACCTATGTCTTAGATAAACGGAACAGTAAACGACTGATTAGCAATCTAGGTAAAGATAGTTATGAAGTGGCAGGGATCGGGCAAATTGGTTCAGCCTACATTTTTGTCCGTGATCGCAATATCAATAATTTAGAAAAAGCTGAAGGTAAAAAATTTGCCATTTTGCATTATGATTATGCGCAAAAAGTGATGGTCGACCGTGTTGGCGCTGTGCCAGTGATGTCAGAAATTTCTAATTTTATTCGCAAGTTTAATCAGGCCGAAGTTGAAATTGTGGCTGCGCCAGCTTATGCCTTTAAGCCACTTGAAATTTCAAAAGGCTTAGGCACTACCGGGGCGATGGTGAATTTTCCTGTGGTGAATGTCACGGCAGACCTGATTATTCATAATAATAAATTCCCAGAAGGTTTTGCTGAACCTTCTCGGCAATGGTTTGTTAAGCAATTACCAAAAAGTTTTGCCATGGTGAAACGTATGGAAGCTGAAATTCCTGCCAAATATAAGATGAATCTCAGCAAAGATGATCAGTTGAAGTATCAGAAAATATTGCGTGAAGGACGGATGGATTTAACCAAACAAGGGATCTATGACTCCACCATGATGACGGTACTAAAAAAAGCCCGTTGTACGATTGAGCGAACCAATTTTGAGTGTTCAGTGGCGGGTGAATAAGCTTTTTTCTGTATTTCTTTGTAAATTTTGATGCAATCGCTGTAAATGTAAAAAGCCATTTTTGCAAATATAAGATGATGATTATATTTATAATTTTAGTTTGAATAAAAAGTGATATACATCACAGAAAAACAGAATATGCCAAAATGACATAAATAAATGGAGTAAATGCTCTATTTTTTTTAAATTAACTTGCTTAATATCGGGCTTGTGTAAGGACACCTCTGAACCATAAAAAGATTTGAAAGGAAAAATAGAATGAAAAAAACGCTCCTATCATTGGCTACGTTTGCTGCAATTGGCTTTGCTGGTTCAGCTCAGGCAGCAAAAGTAGATATCTGTGTATTTGACTTACTAGGTAAGTCAGGCGAGTCATATCAAATGGCTCAGGAATGGGCGCTTGCAGCAAAAGGCTGGGGTGCTGAAATTAACTTAATTCCGCGTCAAGACGAAGCAGTAGCCGACAATGACTTTAAAGCGGGTAAATGTGACGGTGTATTTATGACCGCAATGCGTGCGCGTCAATACAACAAATTTGCAGGCTCTATTGATGCGCTGGGTGGCGCACCGAGTAATGCGATTGCGCAACGTGCGATTACCTTTGCATTAGACCAACGTAATGCTGCAAAAATGGTTAGCAACCTAGGTGGTAAAAAATACGAAGTGGCGGGTATTGCCCCACTGGGTTCAGCATTCATCTTTGTCAAAGACAAGAAAATTGACTCAATTGAAAAAGCAGCAGGTAAAAAGTTTGCAGTTTTAGGCTATGACGAAGCACAAAAAATCATGGTGCAACGTGTCGGCGCTCAAGCTGTGATTTCAGATGTATCTAACTTTGTGGCGAAGTTTAATAATGGTCAGGTGGATATGGTGGGTGCGCCTGCATATGCCTACAAACCATTAGAGATCTATAAAGGTTTAGGTACCAATGGTGCGATGTTTAACTTCCCAGTTCTACAAGTGACTGCGGACTTTATTATTCGTCCTGATCAGTTCCCTGCAGGCTTTGGTCAAAAATCACGTGATTGGTTTGTGAAACACTTACCGAAGAGTATCGCGATGATTAACCGTCTAGAAGCGGGTATTCCTGCGAAATATAAACTTAACCTAAGTGCAGAAGATAAAACCAAATATCAAAAATTACTGCGTGAAGGTCGTATGGATATGACGAAGCGTGGCATTTATGATGCAGGCATGATGTCTGTTTTGAAAAAGGCACGTTGTTCTGTCGATAAAGCCAATTTTGAATGTTCACTTGGTGGCGAATAAGCTGATATTTAAAGAAAAAAGTCTGGATTTATCCAGGCTTTTTTTTGCAAATTTACAGGTCATTCTCGCCATTGAGTCAGCAAAATATTCAGGTAATCTAAATTCAAATCGAGGGCTGTGAGTCAATAGAATCGAACTCAGCATGACCCAAAATTCAAAAAATGGTTAAAAACAAAAACAGTAAAAAAACAAGGAAAGTCAGTATGAAACAATGGACAAAGGCATTGAGCGTTGCTGCTGCATTAATGGCGGTAAATGGCGTAGCTCAAGCGAAGCAAGTGGTATGTGTATTTGATTTGGTTGGTAAAAATGGTGATGTTTTTACCCTGATGAAAGATTATCAATTGGCGGCAAAAAACTGGGGTGCAGACATTGAGCTCCGCGTCGGTCAAAATGAAGCGGTGATTGCAGAAGATTTTAAAGCTGGTAAATGTGATGGGATCAGTGTTACTGGTATGCGTGGTCGCCAATTCAATAATTTTACCGGTTCTTTAGATGCCATTGGTGCGATTCCAGATTTGAAATTGGCCGTAAAAGTTATGCAAGGTCTTGCAAGTCCAACATTTGCTAAGAGCATGGTCAATAGTAAATATGAAGTGGCAGGTGTGATACCTGTTGGTGATGCCTATCTGTTAGTGAATGACCGAAGTATTAATACTGTCGCTAAAGCAGCAGGTAAAAAAATTGCGGTGCTAGACTACGATGAAGCACAGAAAATTATGGTGCAGCAGGTCGGGGCTCAAGCGGTCAGTGCCGATGTAACCAATTTTGGCGCTAAATTTAACAATGGTCAGGTAGATATAATTGGGGCACCTGCTGCGGTGTTCAAACCATTAGAATTACATAAAGGTTTAGGCAGCAAAGGCGCAATTGTCAATTATCCAATTTTACAAGTGACGGGAAATATTATTATTCGCCCAGATAAATTCCCAGCGGGGTATGGGCAAAAATCACGTGATTGGGTCAAAACACAATTACCTCGTGCATTCACGATATTAGGCAAAATGAAGTCAGAAATTCCAGCCAAATATTGGATGGATGTTCCAACTGCAGACAAAGCTGGTTATCAAAAAATGATGCGTGAAGCGCGTATCGATTTGACTAAACGTGGTATCTACGATAAGCGAATGATGAAACTATTATGGCAATTCCGCTGTAAACAAGATCCGAAAAACTTCGAATGCGCATTACAGGAAGAAAACTATAAATAAATTTTAAATGAATCTTGAGAAAAATACTCTGATTTAACTTTAAACTGTAAAGACTGACCATATATTGAGTATGTTATACTTGAAATATGGTCTTTTCTTTTTAAAGACACCCCAATGACTCAGAGGAATCCATCATGAATGCTCAAGCACTTGTGCTGACTGACAATGCTGCCAATAAAGTACGCCAATTGCGTGAGAGTGAAGGTAATCAAGACCTTATGTTACGTGTATATGTGACTGGTGGTGGTTGTTCAGGTTTCTCATATGGGTTTAATTTTGCTGAAAGCCAAAACGAAGATGATGCTGAATTTATCAATGGTGATGTGAAGATGTTGGTTGATTCACTGAGCTATCAATATTTAGTTGGTTCAACAGTCGACTATATTGAAGGTCTTGAAGGTTCTCGATTTGTGGTTCAAAACCCGAATGCGACAACCACGTGTGGATGTGGATCTTCATTCTCGATCTAATCGCGATGATGAATTGAGCCATAAAAAAGCCCTCATTTAGAGGGCTTTTTTAATGTTTAAAATCAATATTAGGCTTCAAATTTTAGTGCTTCTAATAGATCTAAAATTACGGTAGTCACGTCTTGAGTCAATTGATAATTATTAAAAATTTCATATGCCGTAATGGTGACATCGGTATCACTCGGAAGCAGGCGTTGTTCTTCTTCGATGAGGTCACGGATCGGCAATAGGGTTTGTTTGACCTGTAAATGTAAGACATCTTTAAACTCAAGATTTTCGTCTTCGAGCTCAATTAATTGCTCATTAAAAAAGGGTAAAAGTACCGCATGGAGATAAGGTTGAATGTCTGTAATATCAAAAATCTCAATATCACGGGTTTGTTCAATCGTGCTGATGTGGTCATTCACTTCAATTAAGATATGGTAGTAACTCACATTGCTCTCCACGTAAGATGTCATTGATATAAGGGAATTATTGCAAATCAACAATAACATGAAATGCTAATTATTGTTGGTGAATCCTATAATATCCTTATAGATTGTATGGTTTTTTTGCTCAGGGTATTCTAACGATAATATAGTAATCCTTGGTCTGCTGGCATCAGTTTAAAGTTTTCTAATTGTTGCGCGCCTAAAATTGGGTACATTAATGCAGCAGGGTCATTATGGTGAGATAAGCCGAGAGCATGTCCGAGTTCGTGGGCAAGGGTAAGGCGTAAATCATCTTCGGCATCAAATTGATAAATCTGAATCTGATCGCCCATAAAGACACCTTTATGAAACTCTCGAGCAGGAAAGCGCTGACTGGCTTGTATCACGCCTGCATTATATTGATCGATTTGCTGGTTATAGCTTAAGACTTGTTGGTTAAATTGATCATTTTGCTGATTAAATCGATCTATTTCTTGGTCTAATTGCATCGCTTGTGCTTTGACTTGCGCAAGTTCTCTTTCAACGCGTTGCATATTGGGGCCTTGCGCATGTTCGATTCGACTCCAACTCATACGTTCTTGTGACAGCTGTGCGATTTCCGCACGAATCATGGCTTGTTTTGATCGGAGCTGTTGCTCATTCATCTCCAGACCTTTTCTCGAATTTGCTAAGTTCTCGGCATATAAATCATTACGGGCTTTATCTGCGGCTAAGGTCTTTTGGACTTGCTTATAGGCATTGTATTGTTCTTGGCGATCATCATAAATTAGATGGATCGCCAGTTGTGCATTTGGGTCATAGATAAATAACGGTTTGAGTGCCCCTTTATGCCATATCTCTGCGGCTTCTTGGCTAAGTTGAATGACTTGTTGCTGGCTTAATCCAAAACGCGGATCGACATCAGCAACCCGATAACGCAGTCGGGTATCGAGAGGGTGTAAAAGTCGATCTGAAATTGAATTAAATTTCAGTTGAGGATGCTGCTTGGTTTGATAGATCCACCAAGTACTCAAAACGATGACAACAATAATTAAAATCAAACGCATAGCGTCGCAAAACTTGTTTATTTTGCATTAATTTAACTGAAATTTAGCGCTATGCAAATCTAAGTTTAGCCAGATTGGCAGTCGAGAAGAATGTGGCTGTTTGAACGTTTGCGTGTTATTTGAATATAGTCTGATGCAGATGAAATCATCTACAAAAAAAACCGCGCTTTCGCGCGGTTTTTTTAAGCTTTGAAAAACTCAGTTAAAGCGACAAATTATTTTTTGTCATCTTTCACTTCAGTGAACTCAGCATCTACAACGCCGTCATCTGCTTTTTGAGCTTGACCTTCAGCACCTTGGAAAGCGTTAGGATCAAAACCTTCAGCACCGCCTTGACCTTGTGCAGCTTCATAAGCACGTTGAGTGATCGGCATAATGATGTTTTGAAGTGCTTCAGTTTTCGCTTTGATTGCATCTACATCGTTTTCTTTAGTCGCTGCTTCGAGCTCAGCTACAGCAGCATCGATTGCAGATTTCTCATCAGCAGTTACCTGTTCGCCAAGATCTTTTACTGCTTTTTGAGCAGAAGAAACAAGTGCATCAGCTTCGTTACGTGCTTTCGCTAATTCTTCAAATTTACGATCTTCTTCAGCATTCGCTTCAGCATCTTTGATCATCGCTTCAATTTCAGCATCGCTCAAACCAGAGTTAGCTTTAATTTGAATTGATTGCTCTTTACCTGTGCTCTTATCTTTTGCAGATACTTTCAAGATACCATCAGCGTTGATGTCAAATGATACTTCAATTTGTGGTACACCACGTGGAGCAGGTGGAATATCGCCCAATTGGAAGTTACCCAACAATTTGTTTTGTTGAGCCATTTTACGTTCACCTTGGTAAACTGAAATGTCTACAGCTGGTTGGTTGTCTGCAGCAGTTGAGAACACTTGAGATTTCTTCGCAGGAATCGTCGTGTTTTTCTCAATGATCGCTGTTAACACGCCACCCATTGTTTCAATACCAAGTGTAAGCGGAGTTACGTCAAGAAGAAGTACGTCAGTTTTATCACCTGAAAGTACTGCACCTTGAATCGCAGCACCCATCGCTACAGCTTCATCTGGGTTCACGTCTTTACGTGGCTCACGGCCGAAGAACTCTTGTACTTTTTGTTGTACAAGTGGCATACGAGACTGACCACCCACCAAGATTACGTCAGAGATGTCAGAGGTTGAAAGACCTGCATCTTTAAGTGCAATCTTACATGGTTCAATTGTACGAGCAACCAATTCAGCAACTAAACCTTCAAGTTTAGAGCGAGTCACGTTGATCACTAAGTGTTTAGGACCAGTCGCATCTGCTGTGATGTATGGAAGGTTGATTTCTGTTGCATTCGAAGAAGAAAGCTCGATTTTTGCTTTTTCAGCAGCTTCTTTTAAACGTTGAAGTGCAAGCGGATCTTGTTTCAAGTTTACGCTTTGTTCTTTCTTGAACTCTTCAACCAAGTATTCAATTAATGCATTATCGAAGTCTTCACCACCAAGGAATGTATCACCGTTTGTAGACAATACTTCGATTTGTTGGTCGCCATCAAGGTCAGCGATTTCAATGATTGATACGTCGAAAGTACCACCACCTAAGTCGTAAACCGCAACTTTACGGTCGCCTTCTTTTTTGTCCATACCGAACGCAAGTGCAGCAGCTGTTGGTTCGTTGATGATACGTTTAACATCTAAACCAGCAATTTTACCTGCATCTTTAGTCGCTTGACGTTGAGCATCGTTAAAGTACGCAGGAACAGTAATTACCGCTTCAGTTACTGTTTCACCAAGGTAGTCTTCAGCTGTTTTTTTCATCTTTTTCAAGATTTCAGCAGAGATTTGTTGTGGTGCAAGTTTCTTGTCGTTTACATCAACCCAAGCATCGCCATTGTCAGCTTTGATGATTTTGTAAGGTACAAGGCCGATATCTTTTTGCACAGCTTGGTCTTGGTACTTACGACCGATCAAACGTTTGATTGCAAATAATGTGTTTTTAGGGTTAGTCACTGCTTGACGCTTAGCAGATTGACCGACAAGGATCTCGCCGTCTTTATACGCAATAATAGATGGGGTTGTACGAGCGCCTTCAGCGTTGTCGATTACTTTTACTTTGTCGCCTTCAAGTACTGCTACGCAAGAGTTTGTAGTACCTAAGTCAATACCAATGATTTTCGCCATTTGGATGTTTCCTCTAAAATTCTTTTACGATGTTTTCGCTTGTTATCCGATATGAGAGCCAATCAAAAATTTTCAAGTAATATTGGTTAAAATTTTTAATTCGTCTCAGAAAATTTGTCTTTATGCACCAACCATAACCATAGCAGGGCGTAATAGACGACCGTTTAAGCTATAGCCTTTTTGCAATACTGTCCCAATTTCATTTGATTTGGCATTTGGATCGATGCCCACAGCCTGATGAAGATCTGCATTGAAACCATTTGCAGTATCCACAGCAACCACACCAAATTTTTCTAAAGTGCTGAGCAATGATTTCAGTGTAAGTTCTACACCTTCAGATAAACCTGATTTTTCATCACCTGCCGCAGCAATCGCGCGTTCAAGGTTATCAACTGACTCAAGCAATTGTTTTGCAAATTTTTCCAGCACAGTATCTTTATGCTTTTCAGATTCGCGTTGAATGCGCTCTACACTTTTTTGCGCTTCATATACGGCATTTGCAGTACGTGCTTTTTCAAGTTTTAAGCTTTCTTCTAAATTGGTGATTTGTGCTTGTAAATCTTCAACTGAAACTTCAGCTTGCTCGTTTTCAGCTTGAGTTTGCTGTTCTGCTTGCTCTTGTTGAAGATCTTGAGCGTCTTGGTTTTGCTCAGTCGCCATTGATTTACTCCGTTTAAATGGGTTCTTAAACATGTTCAGTCCTTATAGCTGTGCGTTCAAACGACATCGATGCGTAACTGCCATGCGTTTTGAATTCATGATTAATAAAAGAAATCGGGGCAGGGGATAAAAATTCAAGCGAAGTCAGCGATTAAATGCAGTTTTTTATTCAAATAAATGGTTTTTCAGCAAAATATCGACTGCAAAATTAAATTCTATGAAAATATAAATTATTGATTTGAATGTATAATCATATTTTGATCGGATTTATAGATTTTCATCATAAATTTTAACGGTTTCTCTTTGTGCCTGAAAATTTGCATAATTTATCTATCGGAAGTGACCATATCCACTGGAGAGAGGGATATGGTGACTACCTCTAGATTTTAGAAACACTTTTCCATGCTGATTTCCCAAGAATCAGCATTTTTTTTGCCTCAAAAAATAGTGGTTAATATTTATACATAAAAACTCTTAGTATCAGTTTTATTAAATATTTCACAAAAAATGATCAGCACAGTATTCTTTGTTTCAGATTCTATCGCTGTAGTTTCTTAATTTATTTCAAATGTGTTTTTCATGGCCTGCTTCTCTCATAAGCAGGCTTTTTTTTGCATGAAATTTATAAAAACAGCCACTTAAGTAACTGAGTTGCAAGTTTTGTTGAACTTTGTTGTATTCAAAAGCTGTGATCACGCTTTATTCAAAATCATTTATATTTATTTTTTTAATAAAAAACAAAGCACTTGAGTTAAAAAATGATGTAAAGCCTTAAAACGAAAGAAAACCGCCTAATTAATAAAACATTTCATAAGCTGTACCGTGCCTCGTACAAAGTACAACTCAGAAGGTGGGAACTTCACAGAATTTTTTTCCATTATGACTCGGGCAAAGTTGAGCTTTGCTTTTAATGATTCAATGAAGGAAATAATGAAGATGAAAAAAATTGGTTTATTCGCTGTCGCAGTTTTAGGTTTTGGTTTAGCTGCGGTGGGTTGTACTTCTCAAGAAACTGTAGAATCTCCGGAAACCGCACAAGTAACGTCTGCAACTGAAGCATCTGTAACGACAGAGCAATCGGGTGCTGTGGTTCAAGCAGATCCATCAGCTCAAGGTGCTGAAGTTCAATCTGCGCCTGCACCACAACCTGCAGTTCAGCAATAAGATTGTTTAATGCTCTCTGACCTGTAACAACAGGCAGTCAAGAATAGACAGAAGATAGGATGCCTCTTCTGTCTATTTTCTTTTCTATTGCTTTTTTTTACCTTTTCTATTTTTAGTGAACGAAAAAAAAGCCCATCATGTAGATGAGCTTTTTACTTTTAACCGATCTGCAAAAAACAACAATTAACGGCGATTTTCCCACGCGCGACGACGTTCTTCAGCCGCTTTACGTTGTTGATCTGATGCCTTTCTTAAATCTTGAATATTTTTTTTGCGCTCTTGCTCAATTTGTTTTCTACGATCTTGACTGGCTTTACGGCGCTGTTCTTCTAAGCGCTGACGCTCTTTGCTGACTTTTTGACGATCTTGTTCAGCACGTTTACGACGTTCAGCTTCAGAGTATTTACGCTGTTGTTCTAGACGGTGACGTTCGAGTTCGTTTTTACGACGATCCCACTCTTGTTGATTTTTACGATTCTGTTCCCAGTTACGCTGGTCAAGTTGCTGCTTTCTACGTTCGAGCTCTAAACGATTACGTTGTTGTTGCTGACGTTCCCATGTACGGCGGTCTTGTTCATAACGACTGTCGTAACGGCGATCATAACGATTATCATAGCGTCGATCATTATGATCATAACGGCGGTCATAACGTTGATCATAACGTCCATCGTAGTAACCATCTTCAGGGAATGCTACGCAGCCTACAGCCAAAAAAGCAGTCGCAAAAGACAGAAGGATGATCTTTTTAGCCATGGTGAGTATCCTTTATCGAGAATGGGTTAGCATAATCAACCCATAAAACTTGGGTAAATTGTCAATGACAACTCTATAAAAGAAGATTAGCTTAACTAGGTCTGTACTATGTATGTCGATGTTGAGACTTATATGTGAATATGGTCACATTTGACCTAGATCATGTAGAAAGTATGAAGAGCATAATTCGAAGGATAGAGCATGTTTGCATTGAATGAATCACTTAAAAATATGAAAGATAAAGGCCAAGGTACGGCTGCTCGGTTACTTGATCGTCTTCCTAACTTTGCCAAAGAAAGCCTCGCAAAACGTCTCGATTATCCGTTTATTTTTCCAGAATTAGATCCGCTGGTGAAATGCATGATGGCGGCTCAACTCAAGCAAGGTAAGTCAGGCTTTGTGACCGAAGACTATGTGAAGTCTCGTAAATTATTTGATTTACAGATGGAGTCGATCAAGACCAAGCCGACCTTTGTGAAACAAGTGCAAGATATACGTCTACCTTTACAAAGTGCTACGCTGTTTGCGCGTCATTATCATCCTGCTCCAAATAAAAAATTACCGATGATCGTGTTCTATCACGGTGGTGGTTTTGTGGTGGGTGGTCTAGACACGCATGATGAAGTTTGTCGTTTATTGGCCGTGCATGCCAAAGCACAAGTTTTAAGTATTGATTATCCACTCACGCCAGAGGCCAGCCCAGCTCAATTAATGCAAAGTTGTGAAGATGCCTTGGCTTGGACTTATCAAAATAGTCGTCAGTTTAAAATTCTAAAAAATCGAATTGCGGTGGCAGGGGATAGTGCAGGCGGCAATATTGCTACCGCAGTTGCGCAGCGCAGTGCTCAGAAAGTTTTTGCCCCGCAAGCTCAGCTATTAATTTATCCTGTGGTGGATTTCAAAAGTCGCCACCCATCTTTCTATGCTTATAAAGATGGTTTGGTTCTGACTGAAAAAGATATTGATGTCGTAACGGCTTTATATGCAGAACAACATGCAGTGGCCTTAGATGATCCATTAATTTCACCAACCTATGGAAAATTGGCAGGTATCGCACCCGCGTATATCGTGACAGCAGGGCATGACGTTTTACATGACGAAGGTGAAATTTATTCGCATAAACTCCGTCAGCAAGGGGTGAAAGTGTTTTATCAAGAATATACCGATCAAACCCATGGTTTTATCAATTTAACCCCGGTTTCGCACCGAGCTAAAAAATACGTGATCGAGATCAGTACGAAGTTCCGTAAATTTTGGGATAAACGTAGCTAATCATTCCTTTATATAAAGTAAACCCAGTGTTTCACGTGAAACACTGGGTTTTTATTTATTGGGTTATTTATCTTGGATTTTTGCAGCAGGAAAAACGAGGCTAAATTCTGGGACATAAAAGCTTTGCAATAATCGTGCTTCAGAAAAATTTGGAAAAATATCCTGTGTGTTGTGCCATTCTACCTGTTTCAGTTTAGATAGCCGTCCGCGAAACTTTGGTGAAAATTGATAGCGCTTACCTTCCCACGCTTGTCTGATTTGCAACATCGCTGCAGGGATATGATGACTATTAATATAGAAAGAACGCTGTAAACGTGATTTTTTTAAACGGATCTGCATCTTTTGTTGTTCAACTTCTATAGTACAGACCACTTCATTGTCATGTTGTTGCCATTCAAACTTTGCCAACTCTTTAGGAATACCCCAGAGTTTTTGACCATAAATGACAGAGATATCTGTCGAAACATAAATCTTAGGTATCGAACTTAACCTTTTCTTACTCCATAAAGGGTGATCTAAAATCAGCAATTCGTCATAAGGACCCACAGGCGAATCATGGTATCGGACCAATAACACCTGAACCACACGACCCAAAGCTGATGTCGCTAAACGGAACATTTGCGCTTGTTGGATAAAACTCGGAGAGAGCCAATAATTTAAAATAAAAGCATCGCCACGCAGTTGCCAAGGCGGTAAATGTGTCAATGGAGTGTCCGACGGTATTATTTGCGTCATCATTGTTCTCGTTTTAATAATGGCAGAATAATTACTTTTTAATCATCAAAGACTAATATACAGTCAATAACAAGTACGAGATCAACCAGAAGAGTTAGCAAATGTTAAAACAGATTTTATTTACAGCAGCACTTGGCTGTGTGAGCTTAAGCAGTTTTGCTGCCAATACTATTGTCGAAATGAAAACCTCTCAAGGCAATATTGAAATTGAACTATTCAATGACAAGGCACCTATCTCAGCAAAAAACTTTGAAAGCTATGCAAAAGAAAAATTTTATAACGGTACAATCTTTCATCGCGTGATTCCTGGATTTATGGTTCAGGGTGGGGGCATGGATGTCAAAATGCAGGAGAAGCCAACAAAAGCGGCGATTAAGAATGAATCAAGTAATGGCTTGAGCAATAAACGCGGCACATTGGCAATGGCACGGATGAATCATCCTGATTCAGCAAGTAGTCAGTTCTTTATTAATGTTGCAGACAATGAGTTTCTCAATAAAAGTGCAATGAATGCGGGATATGCTGTTTTTGGTAAGGTCACTAAAGGTATGGATATCGTCGATAAAATCGTAAAAGTTCCAACTGCGAACTATGGAATGCATCAGAATGTCCCTGTAAACCCAGTAGTTATACAGAGTGTGGTGATTAAAGCAGCACCTGTAAAAAACTAAGCGCACAAAATAGGAAAAATATTTTACATGATATTTGTAATAAATATCATGTATTTATGTGAGTAAAGTGTGTTTTTTGAACCATAATGGTGCATAAAAATAAAACACTCGTGTTCTTTGTGAGTGAAAAGCACTTGCGCGTGTAAGAAATTGCCCTATAATGAGCACCATACCGACGAGATAGACGGAAACGAACGAAACGCA
>NZ_VPAF01000018.1:0-65421 GCF_013419345.1 Acinetobacter sp. YH12086 | reverse complement strand
TTGCGACGGTTCCTGAATATAACCCACTCGAACACCGTCCAAGCACCCATCCGCAACGGGCTAAAGTTGTCGGGCCAAGTGGTGAAGAAATACATGTCGATGAATGGGGGCGTATCAAAGTCCGCTTCTTATTTACCCGTGGTGATGACCACAGCCATGACGGCGGTGCAGGAAGTAATGACAATGATACGGACTCTGCATGGGTAGATGTACTGACTCCATGGGCAGGCGAAGGTTATGGCGCACGTTTCTTGCCGCGCATTAATGAAATCGTGGTCATCGATTTCTTTGACGGCAATATCGACCGACCATTTGTGGTGGGGCGCATACATGAAGCACAGCGCAGTCCAACCCAATTTGATAGTAAAGGCAAACTACCTGAGACCAAAAAACTGGCTGGAATAAAAAGTAAGGAAGTCCAAGGTGAAGGCTTTGGACAACTGCGCTTTGATGACACCACAGGACAAATTTCGACACAATTACAAAGTACTCATGGTGCTACCCAGCTCAACCTCGGTAACCTCAGTCATCCCAAAGAAACCGCAGCAAGTGCAGGGCGAGGTGAAGGCTTTGAACTGAGAACCGACCAATGGGGCGCAGTACGAGCAGGACAAGGGCTACTTGTCAGCACACACCGACAACAACAAGCAGCAGCAATGCACCTCGACGCACAAGCGGCGAAAGAACAAATCGAAGCCAACTTAAACAGCAGCAAAGCCTTAAGTGAAGTGGCGAAAAACCAGCAAACTGACCCACTTGAAGTCTTAGATAACCTAAAAAACTTCCTTGCACAAATCGAAAAAGGCAGTAAAGAAAAAGCTGATGCCTTTAAACAAGCCTTAATGATTTTATCTGCACCGAACTCAATTGCTGTGAGTAGTCAGGAGGATATTCATCTTTCAGCAGATGGACAGATCAGCCAAAGTGCAGGCGATAGCATCAATATCAGCAGTCAAAAATCCTTGATTGCCCATGCACAAAACAAGATCAGTCTATTTGCAGCACAAGAAGGCTTAAGAGCTTATGCTGGTAAAGGCAAAGTTGAAATCCAAGCCCAAGGAGATGGGGCAGATTTGATTGCACGAAAAGGTATTCAAATTATTTCCACGGAAGAAAATGTTGATATAAAAAGTCCAAAGGAAATTATTCTTACCGCTGGTGGGTCACAACTTAAAATTACCAGTGCAGGAATATTTCCAACGACTGCGGCAAAGTTTGAAGTAAAGGCGGGACAGCATAAGTTTGTGGGTGGAGCAAAGCAAGCATTACAATTACCGAAACTACCCCAATTAGTCCTTGCTCAAGGTCCTTTCGCTGGGAGGTTTCAGCTTTTTAAAACAAATGGCCGAAATTTCGAAGGTTACAAATATTCTATTAAAGATAAGAGTGGGAATGTTTTAAAAGAAGGCATAACTGATGATCAAGGTTTTACTGATCAAGTTATAACTGAAATAAGTACAAAAATTGAAGTATATAAATCAATTATGAGAGAAAGTGAACGTATTACAGAAAATTGGGAAAATAAATTAGACTCGATGGCTAAACGTACAGGGGAAGATTAATGGCAGTTCCTGTTATCTTGGGGATTATTAAAATTGCTGGTTATGCGATTGCAGCCTATGAGCTTTATCATGTAGGAATGAATATATATACAGAAGTTGAAGCATATAAAGATAATATTAAAAAAGCTAAAGACGAAATGAAAAAAATGATGAAATCTTTAGATTTGGAGATTTCAGATAATATAGATAAAAGAACTGAATTGGCTCAACTGAATGCAATTACTAATTCAGATAAGCAATCTTCTAGTACTACAAAGCCAAGCGGGACCCGAGGGGCAAGTGTAACTGGTATTCAAGCTGCCATTATGCAAAAAATTCCTTTTAGACCTGTGATTAGTAAAGTCTGTGAAACTGCTGATCAGTTGCCTATGGTGCAATTGCGTGCAAAAAGAGGTCAAAAATTTAAGGATGTTGTGCCAAAAAGTAAAGTAGATGTTGTTGCTAAACTACTCAGTATGACTGCTGAAGAGTTTGCTGATGTTTCAATTGAAGAATTTACTATTGTTCGATTAAAACAATTGGCTGTTAATTTTATGATTGAGTGTATGGATGAACTATTGACATGGCGGGGGCCGTTAAAAGCTGAAGTTTGTTTTCCTTATATTACTAAAATGTCACAATTCCAACGTCCTCCATCTAAAGGAACTCGCTTAAGCCGCTCAGGTAGTGATATTAATCCTTTTTGGCCAATGCCAAGCAAAGCACATGGTACGATTAGTGCAGATATAGTGATTCCTGAATATCGAGCTGAAGCTATTTCATTGACAAATATCTTCGCTTTAGTGGAAATTAAGTTTCAGGGGGATCGAATTGGTGAAAAACAATTTTTAACTTATAGACGTTTGAGTACACAATCAAAAAATGAAAAAAAAGTGAGTGGAATTACGGTCAGTGAAGGATTTAAACTTTCACTGTTTCGTTATCCAGAAGATGCTACACCAAAGGATCAAAGTAAAGCCCAAACTCAAGGGAATACAAGAGGTAGAAGAGGAAATTAATATAATGAGTACAGCACAAGTTTATTTAAATAATGAAGAAATAGAAGAACTCATTCGTGATATTCCATTTGATACTTCCATTTTGTATGGAGAGGAAAATAAAGAGTTTGGGGTTTGTCCTTATATCACCTTTTATCTTTTCCATTCGGCCGATAAAGTAGAAGAAATTATAAATAAAATAATTGATATTTATGAAGATTTTGAAAAAAATATTATAGATAAACCATTTAAATTACGTTATAGAGATGATATAGAGGTTTGGAAAAAATCGGAAAAATGGTCAAATAATAGATCTGAGCTTATAGAATTAATGCATAAAAACTATAAAAATCATTTAGTGTATTTTATAGGTGCAACATCAGGTGATAGCCGTGACCAAAGTGCTCGTTGGGCGCTAGAAAGTAAAATCTGTATTCATACAAAAGAATATTCAGTTTTAAAACTAAGTTTCGGTGATAAATGGTATAGATCGAATCAAATTGTTTGGCACTCCTTTGTTCAAAAATGTCTGGAACAACTTAATCCAATTCAAGCTTATAGTGGTTATGAAATAGGAAACACAGGACAATTTGCATTTGTATCTCCAGAGTTTGAAACAGTTGAACGGACTTTCACGGAGTATTTTTACGGGCTCGATATTGATCATCCTGGTATGGAGTTTTCTCATGAAAATATGTTTATTGCAGAAGATCGGGATGGGTTAGGTGGTGGAATTCGTACGCCTACATGGTGCTTTTTACTTTCTCCCTACTGGCTAGAGAAACTAGGTTTAAGTGAACAACAAATTCGCGAAAAACTAAACGATCCACGTATAGAAATTACCAAAATAGAAAATTCAGAAAATCTTAATCAATATAGTCTATGGATTCGTCTAGGCGAACTCTCACTTTATCCTGTTGAAGAAGGTGTACCAGATTTATTGGTGATTGCAAATGAACTAATTAAACCAATACGTTGTGATAACTTAAAACTGACCACTTTGGATGCGTGGTCAGATGATCCAAATCCACGTTTTGATGCCGTAAGTTCAAAGCAATGGATAGCACGATTTGATGAAGACAGCACTTGGCCTGAATTAAAACGAGTGAAAGTTGAAGTTCAAGAACCAGAAAGAATAGATATTGTTATTGCCGGTAGCCCATGTCCTCATGCAGGATATTGGTATACTTTTGCTAAAGAAAACTCACGTCAATATTTTAAACAAGGTGATATATTCCCTGATTTTGAAAGTGATTGGGGTGATGTGTATTGGCAGTTTGATGGTGAAGAATAAGTGAAAATATGCACTTTGGGGCAGTTTTTGGGCATAAAATGGATTTAGTTAATAAAAAAAGACAAAAATTTCTGACACCTCAAATGTATGAAACATTAAAGGTGGAAACTCTAGACACTATTGAAACTTTTAAAGTTAATCCTACAGGTGTTGGTGATTCACTGGAAGAAAGATGGGTATATTCTTATGCTATAGTAGCAGAAAACTATTTAAATCTACTTTTATTGGAATATACAGTTGGTAATAGTTTACCTTTCATTAGAAGCCAACTTGAAATAGTTATTGACTATTATGAGCAATATGGAAATAAATTAAGAAGTTATCATAAAAATATAAACCTACCAGTTTTTGAATTATTTACTGTTGATGGCTATTGTCCATGTATTTGGTTAATCAGTTTGTGTTATCTACTTCACCGAAAGGATTTACTACCTCGAGTTGCAGGATTAATTGACGGTTAAATGAGAGAAAATGTTGCTCAAGATTGGTTGATTGAAGAGTATTTATCTTTTTCAGATGAAAATAGATATGACTGTTCAACAGTTTTAGTTCCAAAGCCTTACTTATTATTATGTGAAGCCTTTTCAAATCAAGATAATGAAATTTCTTTAGCTTTTGTCCGTAAGTTTTTAAAGAATTGGTACAAAGATTTATCAGGTGCGCCTTGGCATGATACTCATAAATCAGAAGGTGGCTATTATGGATACTGGGCTTTTGAAGCAGCGTGCGCTGTTATTCTGTTAGAGATAGAGAATGATACTGTCTTACATGAATACTTATATTACCCTAAAGATTTGGTTGAATTTTATCACAAATTCAAGCTCAAAACTTCAGTAATAAATTTTCTTGAAAATCATAATAAATTTTCAATTAAAGCTGGGGAAAAATGTCCTCAACAGGGTTATTGGTTTACAGTTGCTAAAGTGAACTCACGTCAATACTTTAACTTGGGAGATGTTTTTCCTGATTTTGAAAGTGATTGGGGCGATGTGTATTGGCAGTTTGATGGTGAAGAGTAATTTATGCCTTCGGGGCTTGATAATCTTGGATCTCTAAAAAATAGAAGTATAAATTAACGAATATTTTATGAGTACAGTACAACTTTATTTAAATGATCAAGAAATAGAAGAATTAGTTCGAGATATTCCTCAGGATACTTCCATAATTTATGGGGAAGAAAAAAAAGAGTTCGGAGTTTGCCCTTATATTACATTTTATATTGATCAAAAAAAACAAATGCGCAAGAATTTTTGATAAAAGTAATTGATATTTATGAGAAATTTGAATTCGAAATAATTGATAAGCCATTTCATTTAAGATTTCGATGTGATACAGAAGTTTGGAAAAAGTCAATTTCATGGATTAGAAGTCGTGAAGAAATATCAGCTGAAATGGCAAAAATTTATAAAAAATATTTCATTTACTATTTAGGTGCAACATCTGCACAATCTCAAGATCAAAGTCCACGTTGGGCTTTAAGTGCAAAGATTAGAGACTCTAGTGAGCGCTATTCTAGTCTAAAATAAACTTTTGGTGATCAATGGTATAGATCCAATAAAGATATTTGGTACTCATTTGTTCAAAAATGTCTAGAAATGCTTAACCCAATTCAAGCATATAGTGGATATGAAATTGGAAACACAAGTCAATTTGCATTTGTTTCTCCTGAATTTGAAACAGTTGAACGGACTTTCACGGATTATTTTTACGGGCTCGATATTGATCATCCTGGTATGGAGTTTTCTCATGAAAATATGTTTATTGCAGAAGATCGGGATGGTTTAGGTGGCGGTATTCGTACCCCAACATGGTGCTTTTTACTTTCTCCCTACTGGCTAGAGAAACTAGGCTTGAGTGAAGAACAAATTCGTGAAAAACTGGATGATCCACGAATTGAAATTACTAAAATTATAGACCTAGAAGATTCAACAAAATACAGCTTATGGATACGTTTGGGAGAGCTTTCACTTTATCCAGTTGAAGCAGATGTTCCTGATTTATTGGTGATGGCAAATGAACTAATTAAACCGATACGTTGTGATAACTTAAAACTGACCACTTTGGATGCGTGGTCAGATGATCCAAATCCACGTTTTGATGCCGTAAGTTCAAAGCAATGGATTGCACGATTTGATGAAGACAGCACTTGGCCTGAATTAAAACGAGTGAAAGTTGAAGTTCAAGAACCAGAAAGAATAGATATTGTTATTGCCGGTAGCCCATGTCCTCACGCAGGATATTGGTATACTTTTGCTAAAGAAAATTCACGTCAATATTTTAAACAAGGTGATATATTCCCTGATTTTGAAAGTGATTGGGGGGATGTGTACTGGCAGTTTGATGGTGAAGAATGATTTATGCCCTTCGGGGTATTATTTTTTGGAATAAATATGGAATTTAATAAGAAGATTAGGCAAGTTTTCTTAACAGAAAATATTTATGATCGTTTGTATGGGTATTTTTTTGAAATTTCTAAAAAAATTGAAAATAAAAAACAAGAATATAGTGGTATTTTGGAAGATCAAAGTCGTCTTTCACTATTCTTGGCAAGCGAAACATATCAATTTTTTTCATTAGAATATACAGCAGGTCATGATATTTCTAAAATGAGGTATTTTCTAGAAATAATAATTGAGAGATATGAAGAATATACAATCGCATTAAGAGCTGCAGAAATAGATAATGATTGGGCGCCATTTTATTTTACCGCTATAGATGAGTACGAAAGATGTCTGCAGTTGATAGGATTGTGTTATCTATTACACAGAAGAGACTTATTACCACGTATTGCAGCGATGCAAGACAAAATTTACCATGAGCAAACAGAACAATTAGATACGCTGTATGAGGATTTTTTATCATTTGAGTTGACGGATAGATATGATGTGGATCAATGGTTTTTTGATAATCCATATCGCCCATTAATTTTTAGTAAATATAGAGATACTAAACAAGAGAGTATGCAAGATATACAGGAATATTTGAAATTATGGTATCCCGCATTTGAAAGTGCTCCATGGTATGACTTACATAAAATGGAAAATGGAGGTTATTTTGGCTATTGGGCTATAGAAGCTGCTGCTTACGTTTATTTGCTAGATTTAGATGATAGCGAAATAACACATATGATTTATCCAAAAGATTTGGTTAAATTTGCCCGAGAATTTGTACCTTGCGAGAAGGATATAAGTAATCCTAGTACAAAAACTCTAAGATGCGAAGCAGGACAAATTTGCCCTAAAACAGGTGAATGGTATAGTCCTGCGAATAACATGGAAAAACGTCATTTTAATCAAGGAGAAGGTATGCCTGAGATTAAAGATAATCCTTGGGGTCTAACGATTTGGTATCTGACTGAATAAGTAGATGCCATTCGGGGGGGGCATTTTGAAATGGATGCGAATATATATTGGCAGTTTACTGGTGATAAATAGGATAAATTTTCCTTTTGATATTCGTTTCTAATGGATAATATTTTTAATTTTCTTTGATTATTATTTTTAATTAAATAAATTAAAACCCAATATTTTTAAAAGGATAATGATGAAAGTTTTAAAAACGAATTTAATGCTTATTATGCTTTCAGCAATGAGTTTAATAGGGTGTAATACTCATTCAACAAAAACTTATGTGTTGACGACAACATCTTATGGTTATGATGCAAGTTATATTCCTTATATTGTTGAATTAAATGGAGAGGAGTTGGGTGGTGGATTTGGTAGTGGAACAAAAAGATCAGCAGTGTTAACAGGGCCCCAATATGTTAAATGGGGTGAAACAAACAGTTCGCGTAAACATAAAGCTATAAATGTTCCTTTATTAATTTCTAAAGACTTAAAAGATAAAAAATATTTAGCAGTCCATTTATACCCAGATGATAGTGTTGAGATTACTCTTTCAAATGAATTACCTCGTGCTACAAATAAAGGTTTAGAGTGGAGAGCAAAAATTATTGATGAATTGAAGGTAAAAGAAGAAAAATAGCTGTATTAGTCATGAGTGGCATATAGATAAAAAAAAGCGCATGATGACATGCGCTTTTTAATTTACACTAATTATTTTTCAACGAATGCACGTTCGATCACGTAGTCGCCTAGAACGCCCATCTTAGGAGATTCTTTCAGACCGTGCTGGTCAAGTAGTGCAGCAACGTCGTCTAGGAATGCAGGTGAACCGCAAAGCATTGCGCGGTCAGTTTCAGGGTTGAAACGTGGAAGACCAATTTTTTCGAAAAGTTGACCAGATTCAATGGCAGTAGTTACACGGCCTTGAGTATGGAATTCTTCACGAGTTACCGTAGGGTAGTAAACCAATTTTTCTTTCGCGCCTAATTCGCCAAAGAATTCGTGGTTAGGAATTTCATCTAAGATTAAATCTTGATAAGCCAATTCTGAAATGAAACGCGTACCATGTACAACGATGATTTTTTCAAAACGTTCGTAAGTTTCAGGGTCACGAATTACAGAAAGGAACGGTGCAAGACCTGTACCTGAAGAAAGTAGGTATAAGTTTTTACCAGGGTTTAAGTCATCTAGAACCAACGTACCTGTAGGTTTTTTAGACACTAAAATTTCATCGCCAACTTTTACTTTTTGTAAAATAGACGTTAAAGGACCGTCTGGAACTTTAATAGAGAAAAACTCTAATTCTTCTTCATAGTTTGCGCTTGCAATAGAATAAGCGCGCATTAAAGGCTTACCATTTACTTCAAGGCCGATCATCACAAATTGACCGTTTTTAAAACGTAACGCAGTATCGCGAGTGGTTTTAAAAGAGAATAAAGTGTCATTCCAATGGTGGACGTGAGTAATCTTTTCGACGTTAAAAGCAGCCATTAAAGGTCTCAATAAAATTATCAAATTAGAACAGCTTACTATTCTAATCTAAAATCATTCTCGATAAACTGAATATATTTAATTGAACTTATCAGAAAAAGTGATTATGTCTGAGCTTAAAATGCCAATTATCGGGTATATGAAATCTCCCTACCGAGAAAAATTTGGTATTCCACGTCAGCCAAATTTGGTGCAGGTCGAATCTTATATTGAAATGGTGGAACCTTATAACGATTTATTGGCTTTTGAGGGGATTGAAGATTTTAGTCATCTTTGGCTGATTTGGCAGTTTCATGAAAATAAAAATGCAGATTCGACAAAATTTCGTCCGCAAGTTCGTCCTCCGCGTTTAGGTGGTAATCAAAAAATCGGGGTATTTGCGACACGAAGTATGTACCGACCGTCACCTATGGGCTTGTCGGTTGTGCAGCTCAAAGGAGTGAAAAAAGTCGGAAAATCGGTATGTGTCTATGTGGTCGGTAGTGATTTGTTGGATGGAACACCAATTTTAGATATCAAACCCTATATTCAATATTCAGATGCAGTTATGGATGCGCAAAGCGGTTATGCGCAGGATGAGCCAGAAAGAAAATCTGTGATTTGGTCAGAGCACGCTGAGCAACAAAAACAGGTATTTTTGAATAATGGCAATTTAACCGAACAATTAACAGCAGAACTGGAACAAGTATTGAGTTTAGATCCACGTCCTGCTTATCAGCATGATGATGAACGTGTGTATGGCATGTTATTTGGTGGATTGAATGTAAAATTTCAGGTCTGTGATCTACAAATTCTGATTATTGATATATCTTAATAAAAAAGGAGCTTTTAGCTCCTTTTTTATTAAATGTGTAAATTATTTATTTGCTGCAAAACTTTGTTTGATTGCGTTAAGAGCAACATCGTTATACATGCTGCAAGAGTTCTCAGCTAATTGTTTAAACTCTAAAAATTGAGTTTTTTGAGTAGGATTAGTTGAAGTATTTATCCAATTATCAATAACCTTAATTAAATCCTGCATATTGTATTCCACTCCTTTAGGAGATAGGTAAGCGTCATAAAAACGATTTTTATATTGAGCTACGCCATATTCACTCTCATCATCAGCTACGGTATAGGCTACAGTATCTTTCATGATGTATTTTTTCGCAGTAATATCTGTACTAAGATCAGCCCACCAGTCAGCTAAAAAACTTTGACTATCACTATCTGAGGAATCTGTTAAATCTAAATACTGTTCACTATTTGATACTTTATTTAATTGTAAACAGCGAGAACCAGCGGGAAACTTAATATTTGAAATAGCTGTTAAGTATTTGAGAGCATCGTTAGAAATATAGTTGCTTGAATCAGTAATATTATTTTTTATGATCCAATAATTATAGGCATCAACTTGAGATGCTAGGATTTCACCTTCAAGATTGAAGGACTTCATTGTTGTCGTAATTTTTAGACCTGATGAATTAATAGAGGAATGAGGACTTAGCGTCCACACATTATTTGCAATGGATATATTGCCATTCAGATAGCCATACGAACTGTGTAGAGATCCTTCATCATACAAGCCATTCGCTGTGACCATAAATGAATCGCTACTTTCTGAAGTATATAGTTTACCATTATCGATAGTTGCAGTATCACTTTCGTATGACAGCACATCACTTTCACTGTCGAGTTCAAAAGTTGACCACTGTTGGAAAGCAGCATTTGGTATCGTTGGATTTTCGCTGGAGTCATTATTCGAGGTTGAGTTTCCACCGCCACCGCCGCAGGCAGTTAAGCTAAGAATAGTCATGGTACAAATTGCTAATATTTTTATTTTCATCATAAATCTTCTTATATCGTAATTATAAAGCCCTTATAGGCAACTCTATTATAGCTTAAATTTATGAATGATTTCATTAATAAAAAATAGTATGCTTTCAGAAAACCTATGTGCAAAACACAAATGACACAAGCGTGCCTTTAGAATTTTTTGCTATAGTAGTTTTATGTTTGGGGAACATAGAACAATGACTTTTAATTTTGAAATTGACACTTCTTGGTGTTTAGACCAATTACAAAAAGATGGACGTATTACTGAACGGGACAAAATGCTGATTCAAACCACGCACCGTCAGCGTGAGCAGTTGAAATGGCATCCTTTACAATGGATTGCCAATTTTAATTTAGTCGATCAGAGTCATCCGCAGTCTACCTTAACACTTAATAGACTCTGTCAATGGTTGGCAGAAAAGTCAGGTGTACCGTTTTATATTATCGATCCTTTAAAAGCTGATGTGCCTGCACTGACAGCCATTATGTCGCAGGAATTTGCAGTACGAAATCGCATTTTAGCGGTGGAATTACAAAATGAGCATGTGTTGATTGCAACGGATCAACCTTATAAAAATGAATGGATTGCCAATTTAGAGAGAACAGTTTTACCACGGAAGATTCAGCGTGTATTACTCAGTCCAGACCAACTACAGCGTTACTTGGTTGAATATTACCAAGTGAGTCGTGCGGTCAGTAATTCGCAAAAATCATCGAGTTATGACCGTGAAAATAAAGGCGTTGAAGCACTATTACAATTAGGTGATACACAAAATCCAGATGCCAATGATCAGCATATTGTGAAGCTTGTGGATTGGGTCTTACAGTTTGCCTTCGAACAAGGTGCAAGTGATATTCACCTCGAACCGCGTAAAGATACAGGAAAGGTGCGTTTTCGTATCGATGGCGTATTGCATACCATCTACAACATGCCTGCAAATACCCTGACAGCTGTGGTCTCGCGAATTAAGATCTTAGGTCGGATGAATGTGGCGGAAAAACGTAAGCCGCAAGATGGACGTTTAAAAACCCGTACACCCAAAGGCCAAGAAACAGAGCTACGTTTATCGACGCTGCCAACAGCCTTTGGTGAAAAGTTGGTTATGCGTATTTTTGACCCTGAAGTCTTGGTACGTAGCTTCCAACAGCTCGGTTTTGAAGGGCGTCTGTTGGATGATTGGAAAGCATTAACCAGTCATAGTCACGGTATTATTTTAGTGACCGGTCCGACGGGTTCGGGTAAAACCACCACGTTATATTCATCGCTCAAACAATTGGCAACCGAAGAAGTGAATGTCTGTACCATTGAAGATCCGATCGAGATGTTAGAGCCGAGCTTTAATCAAATGCAGGTGAATGCAGGGATTGATCTGGGCTTTGCCGATGGTGTACGGGCTTTAATGCGTCAAGACCCTGACATTATCATGGTCGGGGAGATCCGAGATCATGATACGGCAAATATGGCGATCCAAGCAGCATTAACAGGTCATTTGGTGCTTTCAACTTTACATACCAATGATGCACCATCGAGTTTGACGCGATTACATGATCTGGGGATTCAGCCTTTTTTAACGGCAGCGACCATTTTAGGGGTTTTGGCACAACGTTTGGTTCGTCAACTCTGTCCACATTGTAAGCGTGAGACTTTTATCAATGAACAAGAGTGGAAACATTTGACCTTTGAATATGCGATACAAATGCCTGATTTTGTCTACGAGGCGGTGGGCTGTGATGAATGTCGTCAAACGGGTTATAAAGGCCGTGTGGGGATTTATGAATTTATGCCGCTCAGTATTGAAACCAAGCAATTGATTGGTGCCAATGCAGATTTAACCCAATTACGTACACAGGCACGTAAAGAACATGTTGAGCCATTACGAATTGCAGGTGCACGTAAAGTACTTGCAGGGGTGACGACTTTAGAAGAAGTACTGCGTGTCGTACCGCTCAACTAATGGTTCGATCAAATAAATAAAAACGTCTTTGCAGCTTAAGATTCGACTCATCTTGCTTTGTTTAAATAGTGCTATCGAAATAGACAAAGTAAGAGAGACCGAAGATGAAAACATTCACTCAATTGGTATGTGTTTTAGCATTTGCAGGTGTGGCATCGGTTGCAGTCGCGAATACAGCAGTTAATCAAACAGCTGTTGCACCGATGAAAACCACATCAGTGAAACATGCCTTAGGCTTAAAAGATGATAGTAAAGTTCAATTGAAAGGTTATGTTGTCAAATCGATGGGTGATGAAAAATATCAGTTCCGCGATAGCACAGGCAGCATTACGGTGGATATTGATGATGAACTTTGGCAAGGCAAAGCGATTTCAGCTAAAACACCGGTAACGCTCATTGGAGAAATCGACATTGATTACAAACCGACGAAACGCGTTGAAGTTGATGTCGATCAAGTAAAATTTTAATTTAGCCTGTCATTCAATACAGTGCTGCTCCATGAAAAAAACCACGGCTTGCTGTGGTTTTTTTATGTTATGAGTAGATATGAGCAAAAGTTCGATACACTGAAGTCGGAACCATAGAAATAGGGTAGGTAAGATGCGAATTTTATTGGCAGAAGATGATGCATCCCAAGCAGACAGTATAAAAACATGGCTTGAAATGGATGGCTATAGTGTTGATTGGGTTGATCGTGGCGATCACGCTATTTTGGCTTTAGAACAACATCAATATGACTGCATACTTTTAGATCGTGGCTTACCAAAAGTAACTGGTGATGAAATTTTAAAACGTATCGTACAGTTGCATCCGCTTACACCAGTTTTATTTATTACTGCTCGGGACAGTATTGCAGATCGTGTTGAAGGTTTAGATCTGGGAGCCCATGATTATTTGGTGAAACCCTTTAGCTTAGAAGAGTTGTCAGCAAGGGTACGTGCCCAATTACGCTTGCATCATCAACAGCGTGATAATTCTCTGACTTTTGGGGATTTAAGTTTAGATGTACAAGCCAAAACGCTGCGTAAAAATGCGGAATTGATTACGCTGACATCGCGTGAATATCAAATTTTGCATAAGATGATGTTGAATCCTGAGCATATTATGACACGTAGCCAACTCGAAGAATCACTCTATGCATGGGGCGATGAAGTAGAAAGTAATGCGATCGAAGTTTTTATTTACCAATTGCGTAAAAAGATTGGCAGTGATTACATCAAAACCTTAAGGGGCTTGGGTTATCGCATGAATCTTCCGCAACAAAGTTAAGTCTATGAGTGATAAAAAAAGCATTTCTTTACAGTCGCAACTGATTAAAACTTCACTGCTCAGTGCAATTTGGGCGGGAGCAATCTCTCTGTGTCTGATGTTGGGATTTGGTCTGTATCACATCATGAGTGTACATGATGCCCTGATGGATGAAGTGGCTGATATGCTCACTGCTACAGATCTTACGCTGAAGCAGGACGAACAAATAGATGAACTGAGTGAAGAGTTTGATATGCAATATCAACTCATGCAAGGGCAGCAAGTCTTAACCACGTCGGAACAACACACAGCATTTGAACATCAGCTCAGTTTAAAACAAGGGTTACATTATCAATGGAGAGACGGAGCGCTTTGGCGTAGCTATGCACTTCAGGACGATGGATTAACCGTACAAATCGTTCAACCGATGAAAACACGGCTCAGAGAAACGCTGCAAAGCGTACTAGGCTATGCAGGGATTCTGTTGATTGTCTGGTTGATCCAATGGCTATTACTGCATATTTTTATTAAACGTCAATTGAAAGTTCTAAAGCTCTTTTCAAAACAAATCGCTGAAAAAAATGTAGATGACTTACAAGCCATCGTCTTACCTGAACCTATATTACAGGAAATAGAGCCGATCCAAACACAGCTGAATTTTTTATTAAACCGATTAGATCAAGCCTTAGAGGCGGAACAACGCTTTACCTCCGATGCCTCACATGAATTACGCTCACCGCTGTCTGCGATTCAAATGCGACTTCAGGTATTAAAACGAAAATATCCCGACATTCAGCAGGATTTATTGAGCATACAGCACGATGTTAATCGAGGAACACGCGTGTTGGAAAATCTACTAATTTTGGCACGGCTCGACCCGACGCAATCAGAGCAATTGGATAAAAAACAGAACGACTTAGAACAGCTGAGTTTACAAGTCCTTGACGCTTTACAGCCTTTTATTCAAGAAAAGCAGATCGAATTGAAGCTACAGACCCAGTCTGTACAGTTTGCGATGAACGCGGAGTTGATGTTTAGCTGTCTACGCAACTTAGTCGATAACGCCATCCGCTATAGTCCTGAGCAAGGACAGGTCAAGATTGATTTAACGGTAACAGCACAGCAGGCGGTTTGGACGATTGAAAATCAAGGTGCGGGACTGACAGTCGCAGAATTGCAACGCATTGGCGAGCGATTTTACCGTGTATTGGGAACGAAGACGCAAGGTTCAGGTTTAGGTATTTCAATTGCCCAAAAAATTGTACAGTTACATCAAGGTCAATTAAGTGTGAAAGCCTCTGAACTGGGCGGCTTAAAGGTACAACTCATTTTTCCATTCCGCTAAAAACATGATTTGCCCTATTGAATTTAAGCGAAAGATTGTTGTGAGAGGAAGATGAGTGTTGCGATTTAAATTAAGTTTGAATAGTTATAAAGCTTAATTTGACTAAGTACAAAACTTAAAAAAGCAGTAAGCGGATGGCTTACTGCTTGTGTCCACGATTATTTTTATTGCGCTGATAATTATTATTTTTATTAGAAATTATTTGGTCAAAATAAGGCGATTATTTCGTGTTAAACGTAGTCGATATTCTTCACCTGCATGCATAATGCGAATTTCACGTCCTAAGGCAAAAAGGTTGTTTGAATGTAGCATTGGCAGCGAGTGGTGTGCTTCATTGCTACGAGTAAAAAGGCTAAATGGTGCGTTCATTCCGTCGACTCCGTGGTGTATTTTTGAATGGTTTAAATGATAATCATTATCGAATAGACCTGTCAACGGTAATTTTAGGATTTTATAAAAAAGATAAATTTGCTTACACTTGGATATCAATTGGAACAGAGTAGAGAGCAGGGAACTATGTCGAAACCGCAAATCGATGTCGCCATTGCGATTTTATTGCACCAAGACAAAGTACTGGTGGGTTGGCGTGAAGCAAAACAACATCAGGGCAATAAACATGAGTTTCCGGGTGGTAAAGTCGAGCAGGGTGAAAGTCCTGAACAAGCGTGTCGTCGTGAAATTTTTGAAGAGGTTGGAATTGGTTTACATGACTGGCATGCTTTTGATTTTATTCAACATGAATACGATGATGTTATTGTGAAATTGCATTTATTTCATGCCACCGTCCCGCATGCGTTGCTGAATGAAATCCAAAAGCCATGGGCCTGGTATTCACGTCAACAACTTATGAGTTTGAATTTTCCAAAGGCCAATCAAGCTATTTTGCAGCGCTTATATTGGCAGCAACAGATCAAAATCACCGCCGATCTACCAACATTTGAAACGCTTCAAGAGACGCTGTTGTATTATTGGCGAGTCGATGCCAGCGCAGAAAATGCAGAGGCATTAAATCAATTACCTACCGTGATTTTAAAGCAATTGATAATTAATGAAGATATATGGTCATTACTCTCTACAGAGGTGCAAGCACATATTTCGGCTTTACATCTTAAGCAGCACCAATTGCTGAAAAAAAATAAAGGTGATTTACAGCTTGGGAAGCGCTATATCGCCGCTTGTCATGATCAAGTTTCTGCACTGCATGCGCAAAAAATTGGCTGTGAGGCTATTTTTATGAGCCCAGTTCTGGCGACACAAAGTCATCCAGAGGCGCAAAGTATGGGATGGGCGCATTTTTCTGAGATTGCACGAAGCATAGAAATCCCTGTTTTTGCTTTAGGTGGGATGCGTCCTGAATTGCTACCTATTGCACAGCAGCATCATGCTTATGGGGTGGCAGGTATTCGCAGTTTTTAGAAACTAGAATGTGTATATTGAATTAAAGTCGTATTTGAAAGTTGTTATGTAAAATTCAGTGAAGGTTGGTTAGAAATAGACTTACTATTTGTAAGCTATTTACTGATGTTACGCCCGTAAAAATAATTACGCATTTTTAAAATGATTTTTAAACCGATACGACGGAGTCTTAAATCTAGAGATTGAGTAAAGGGATTAGCCTTCGGCTGGAGGTACTCTTACGAAACGATGCTTCTCATTAGGCAAAATGAGAAGCGTGCTTCACAAGGAAACCATCTTGCGGTGCAATGCACCTCACTGACAAAACTCGTTCACTAGCGTCAATTTATCCAAAGTATCGCAAACATTTTTAAATAGATGTAGTTTTGTCTCAAACGCTTGCAGATGACGTTGCCGTGTATCGTACTTTTATTTAGATCAAATTATGCTTCTGATGTTACTGCGTAACATTATTTAATAATAACTATGAGAAATAAACTTACTTTTAGTATGTTTTAAATAAAAAGCCTGATCTCAATTAAGAACAGGCTTTTTTATGGGTGCTTAAAGAGCTTTGATGGCTTGTTGGGCTTTTTGAATGGTGCTGCTTTTCTTTTGCATTTGACCAGCTTTTAAAACAACATTCCAAAGCTGTTGTTTCATCAGCTTGGTTTGAGCATAGCTTAATCCACGCAGTGCCAACGATTCTGCATTCGCAGGTTGATTTTTTCGATTGGCGATCATTGCCAAATATAAAAAAGTTTCCGCAGATTGTGGTGCCAAACGCTGTGCTTGAGTTGCCGCACTTTCAGCTTCATTCCATTTTCCATTGGCATAAGCGGTTTGCGTAGTTTGCATCAATTTTTTGAATGCAGGTAAGTCACGACCATCATCAAACTTTTGAATTTGGGTTTTCTGCTCAGGAATAACGATACGTTGACGCTTAATTTCTGGATGGTCATATGGAGTAATAATGACCCCAGAAGGGTCATGGATATCTGCCTTTTTTTCAGGTGCAGCAGGCGGCTTTTGCTCAGGTTCGATCATGGTTTGGCAACCTGCCAAAATGATCGTCAAAACGCTCAGAATACTGAACGTTTTTAAAACTTTAATATTTTGCAGTTTAATTTGAATACTCTCCACTTGAGATGATGCGAGGTTGATCAGATGAACCTTGATCATTATCGACATCACTTTCACGAATGTAGTCACCTAAACTATCATTTTGCTCCTGAGTTGGCTGCGTCTCTTCAGTATCAACTGTGTAAGGTTCTACTTCATATTGTGTCGAACCACATGCCGTAGCTTGATTTGGAATGGAGTTGCGCGAAAGAGGAATATACATCGCACCTGTACAATGCTGCGCAGATAAATTACCTGAATAACGGTCTAACCAATGCCACTGTACGCTGTCTGGTTGACGTAAATTAACTGGTTTTTGACGTAACTGCTTCATCACATTGGTCCAAACAGGAAGTGCTCCTGACGAACCAGTTAAGCCTGTAACTTTGTTGTTGTCTAAACCTAACCAAACCACACTTAAATAATTACCTGAATAACCTGCAAACCATGAGTCACGCGTATCATTGGTTGTCCCTGATTTACCTGCAAGTTTGAGTGAAGCTGGTAATGATGCATAAGCAGAACGGCCTGTCCCTGAACTCATCACTTGTTGTAAACCGTAGTTCAAGATAAAGGCTGCATCAGGTGCAATAGTCGGTTGTACCGTTAAGCTATAACGATCTAATAAACGACCATTGGCATCGACCACTGAACGAATAGCTTTCACTGGATATTTGAAGCCACCGGTTGCAAAGTTTCCATAGACACTCATCACTTCCATCGGTGACATATCGATAGCGCCGAGGTAAATCGAAGGGTAGTTTGGAATATTAGACGTCACACCAAACTTTTTCAGATGGTTAATAAACGTGGACATACCGAACTCTTGACCTAAGCGTACCGCAGAGAGGTTATAAGAGTTTGATAGGGCATCGACCATTGGTACGACACCATGTGCACCACCACTATAGTTTTTCGGTGTCCAAGCTTTGCCATCACTTTGAATGCTGATCGGACTGTCTTCGATTTGACTCGCCCAGTTATAGCGGTTGGATTCTATCGCACTGAGGTAAATCACAGGTTTTAGCAATGAACCGACTTGACGTTTAGCATCCATTGTACGGTTAAAACCGGTAAAGTCCTGCGTTGAACCGACTGCTGAAACCAATTCACCATTTTCAGGATGAGACACCAATACCGCGCCTTGTAATTCTTTCAAACGTGCTGGATTGGCATTGCTTAAACGCGCCACAGATTCTTTAAATGCAGTTTGTACACGGGTTTGAGCAATAGGATCCATCGCGGTGAAAATACGCAGACCTTGATTGGTCAAATCGCTTTCTTGGTATTCAGTACGCAGTTGACGACGCACGATATCCATATAGTCTGGGAAGCGAGAAGGGCCCAATGTTGGTTTTGTAATGACATTCAATGGACGTGCTGACTCAGTTTCATATTGTTCCTGAGTTAAATAGCCCATCACCACCATATTGTTTAACACAATATTACGGCGTTTAATCGCACCTTCAGGGTTTTTCCACGGATTAAATAGGGTCGGGCCTTGAACCAGACCGACTAAATACGCCTGCTGAGCAATATTTAATTCACGCAGTGGTAAACCAAAATAGAATTGTGAGGCTAAACCATAACCATTGATTGAATAGTTACCGTTTTGACCTAAGTTCACTTCATTTAAATAAGCTTCAAGAATTTCATCTTTGTCATAGTGAAGTTCAATCAGCATCGCCATTAAGGCTTCATTGACCTTACGCTTAATGGTTTTTTCAGGCGATAAATAGAAATTTTTCACCAATTGCTGAGTGAGGGTCGAACCACCTTGACGTTTACCACCAGTGACATTACTTACGATGGCACGTGCTGTACCACGAATGGAAATACCATGATGCTGATAGAAATTACGGTCTTCTGTAGCAATTAAAGCTTGGATTAAAGGCTTAGGCACTTTATCAAGTTTGATCAGCACACGGTCTTCATTGTGCTGAGGATAAATACCGCCAATTAACATCGGCTCTAAGCGGGCAATACCACTGCTTGAAGGCTTGGTCGCACTTACTTCAGTGATTTGATTTTCACCAAAGGTCACTTTAAGGACTTGTTCAGGGTCGACACTATCACCAAAGTCAAAACCACGCGTATGGATATAGGTTACATTGCCAGAAGTAACGTAACTTCCCGTTTTCGCATAGCTGTCTTGAGCGTTATAGCCCAAAAGTTTCAGTTCTTGGTTGAGGTCTGCTTGGCTTACAGGCGCATTGGTGTAAATTTCTAAAGGACGAGCAAATACCTTAGCTGGAATATCCCAACGTTGACCTTCGAATTTGTCCCGTACAATATTATCTAGACGAATAAGATAAATGCTGAACACGAGAAATCCGCCGATAATCAACAGCGAAAAAATCAGTGCAATTATGCCTATGCCACGTTCAGACTTCATAAATAGTGATAAAACCCTGAGAAATTTTGCTAATCATGCGAAGCTTTTCAGTATTTTGCAATATTTAAACTGTTATATGTATGCAAAATATTGGAAGCTACTTCACTAAAGTCGAAACTTTAAAGTTTTTTTAAATCATTTCTGTTAGTGATATGATACCAATGAGGCGAAGCGGAGCAAAAGCGCAGGTGCAAATTTCACATAAATCATTTCGAAACATTGGGTTGATTGGTCGTCCAGACAAATCATCAGTGATCGAAACCCTATGTTTGATCCACGATCATATTTTGAGTTTGGGATTACATCCTGTATTTGATACGCAAACAGCGCAGCTGGTTCCCTATAATAATACTCAGACGGTCAGCCGTAATTTATTGGGTGAGGTCGTCGATTTGGTGATCGTAGTCGGCGGTGATGGTTCATTGCTTCATGCTGCACGTGCCTTGGTGAAATACAATACTCCTGTGATTGGGGTGAACCGTGGTCGTTTGGGCTTCCTGACCGATATCAAACCGACAGAAGTGATTTTCAAGTTAGATCAAGTGCTCAAAGGTGAGTTTCAGCTAGACCGACGTTTCTTGTTGGAAATGGAAATTCGCTCGAAAGGTGAGTCGATTTATGATGCCGTGGCTTTAAATGATATTGTGCTGCATTCAGGTAAATCGGTACATATGATCGACTTTGAACTGAATATCGATGGCCAATATGTGTACCGCCAACACAGTGACGGTTTAATTGTTTCCACGCCAACCGGCTCTACAGCTTATGCATTATCTGGTGGTGGGCCGATTGTCCACCCAAGTATGGATGCGATTGCCTTAGTGCCAATGCATCCACATACTTTGTCGTCACGTCCGATTGTTGTGGGCGGACAAAGCGAAATTAAAATTTTGATTCGTGAAAATCGTGTTCTACCAATGGTCAGTGCCGATGGTCAACACAGTGTATCATTGGGTGTAGGCGATAGTTTACATATCCGCAAACATCCATTTAAGCTCAACTTATTACATCCACCTGGTTATGACTTCTATATGGCATGTCGTACCAAGCTAGGCTGGAACCAAGATTTTGACTCATTAAAGCAGGATTAATTATGAATATTGAACAGATGCTTGCCGTACTCGATCCTGAAATTGTTGGTCGATTAAAAACGGCAATTGAAATTGGTAAATGGCCAAATGGTGTAGCGCTGACTCAAGAACAACGTCAGATTTGTATGCAAGCGGTTTATGCATGGGAAATTAAACATTTGCCAGAAGATGAGCGTAGTGGTTATATTGACCGTGGGACCAAAGAAGAAGATGAGCATTGCGACTCGCATGTGGAAGAACCTGAGTTCAAGCCGATTCGTTTCGTTTAATCCTTTTTCTTTTTGATTGAAAAAGCCAGCTCAATGCTGGCTTTTTATTGGCTTGATGCATGCCTAGATTTATTTCTTCATATCTGCTTATTTAAGCGTGACGATTTGCCCACATGGTTTTGGCAGTTTGCATGGCTTCATCAAAACTTGCGACTGCACCCATGGTATATAGTGCGATTCCCATGGTTTCGGTGACTGCGATTTCACCATATTCATGTGTCTGCTGACCGTCCCAAACGGCTTTAAAAACGGCCAAATCAAGTTCTTCTTCGACTGGACTACGGTTGTCCGTCAGTTTAGGCAACTCATGTTCATACATTTCACCATCCTTGATACCACAAATTAATGTTTTTGCATCGGGGTTACGTTCGAATTCACCACCTTCACCCTTAATGACAGCACTATTTTGATAACCCAATTGAAATGCCGCACGTTGGTGTGATCCACGATAGGCTGGATGGAAAATAGCTTGCATGGTGGCTTTGGCATTAAATGGATTTATCAGACGCGCAAGGGTGTGAATTGGGGAACGTAAACCCATCACATTGCGTAGTGAAATTAAATCACTGAGTATTGGTGAAATGACGTCGAGCGGAATATAAGCAAAATGACGTTGTATTAGTTGCTGTTCCACATCTGTATCATTTTGGCAAATAGGAAAACCCAAATACTCTAATACTTGTTCTGTATAAAGGCGGTTAATGGTATGACCTGAAGCGCCATGCATTACGACATTGTAGCCGTGTTTTGCTAGCGTTAATGCTGCTAATAAAAACCATGGATAATGTTTGCGTTTACCTGCATAAGATGACCAATCTAAATCGACATCTAGCTTTTTAAACTTGAGTTGATCACGTGTAGCTTGGACGAAGCCTGTAAGTTCATCGACTGACTCTTCTTTTACACGCAATAACATCAAGAAAGCGCCCAATTGAACGTCCAAAACCTCATCTTTTAAGATCATGCTGAACGCTTGGTAGGCTTCATCATAAGTGAGCGAACGTGCGCCATTTTTACCTTTACCCACGATACGGACAAATTGCGCAAAAGGATGTTCAAAATCTTTGTAAATATTTCGTTTATTGTTCATGCAAATACGGGGCTTAAAATTAGGACTTAAGGGTAGTTTACTTCTATAGTTGGTATTTTTCAGCCTGATAATGGGCGTAAAAAATGCAGTCTTTAGACTATAGTCTAATGATCTCGGTCTATTATTTAACCGAAATTAACATTTGTGGCAGAACAAGCCATTAAAAAACAGGTAAAATTTAACCTACTTTAGTATGTGTTTCATCTCCTGATCAATGCACTGATTCTATATCAGGTCCTGATGTGATTATTTAATCACCATACATATTTCGTTTTTCTGTATTTGGCTAAGTCAAATACCTTTGGTGCTCTTTTGTCGAAGACAAAGGGGTTTTGGGCTGTTTATTTTTTGAAAATAGACAAAAACTGAATATTTCTTTGAAGCAGAAATATATCGTGAAGTAATGTCATGGCTAAAAAACCAATTTATAAGTCACTATATTTTCAAGTGATCGTTGCCATTATTGCGGGTGTATTGGTGGGTCATTTCTCACCAAGTGGTACGCAAATCATCAATGGTACCGAGCAATACGTAAAAGGCTGGGGTGAATTGTTCTATCCACTAGGACAAGGTTTCATTAAGCTAATTAAAATGATTATTGCACCTGTGATCTTCTGTACCGTAGTGAGTGGTATTGCAGGCATGGAAAGCATGAAATCTGTGGGTAAAACAGGTGGGGTCGCTTTACTATACTTCGAAATCGTTTCGACCATCGCACTCATTATTGGTCTTGCAGTGATTAATATTGCAAAACCAGGTGTAGGCATGAACGTAGATCCAGCATCTTTAGATACTGCAGGTATTTCTAAATATGTTGAATCTGGTGCAGCACAATCTACACAAGAATTCTTTATGAATATCATCCCAAACACCGTTGTTGGTGCGTTTGCTGAGGGTGAAATTCTTCAAGTTCTATTATTTGCCTTATTATTTGGTTTTGCTTTGCATAAACTTGGTGATGCAGGTAAGCCTGTATTGAAGTTTATTGATCAAATTGCACATGTATTCTTTAACATTGTAAACATGATCATGAAGCTTGCACCAATTGGTGCTTTCGGTGCGATGGCTTATACCATTGGTAAATATGGTATTGGTAGTTTGGCACAATTGGGTCAATTGATCATCTGCTTCTATATCACATGTTTGCTGTTTATTTTCATTATACTTGGCTCAATTGCACGTATTTGCGGTTTCAGTATTTTGAAAATGATTCGCATGATTCGCGAAGAGTTACTGATCGTACTGGGTACGTCATCTTCTGAATCTGTACTGCCACGTATGTTGAGAAAACTCGAACTTGCTGGTGCAGAAAAATCTGTAGTGGGTCTTGTTATTCCAACAGGTTATTCATTTAACCTAGATGGTACGTCTATTTACCTGACCATGGCAGCAATCTTTATTGCACAAGCGACCAATACACCGCTTGATATTTCGCATCAGATCACGTTGTTGTTGGTTCTACTCATTTCATCTAAGGGTGCTGCGGGTGTGACGGGTTCAGGCTTTATTGTGATGGCTGCAACATTGTCTGCTGTGGGTCATATTCCTGTTGCAGGTTTGGCATTAATTCTTGGTATTGACCGTTTCATGTCAGAAGCACGTGCATTAACCAACCTTGTAGGTAACTCTTTGGCAACGATTGTGGTTGCGAAATGGGTGGGTCAATTAGACAAAGAAAAACTGGATTTTGCTTTGGCAAACCCTGAAGAAATTGACCGTCAGATGCAAGAAGAAGGCAATGCACATCATGCATAACGCTGATGCTGTGATGTAAAAGATGTAATTAAAAAGGAAGCTTCGGCTTCCTTTTTTAATGCAAGGTCAAAGCCAAATTTGAACGCTTTAGTTTTTAGGCATGACGGCTGTTCTAAACTGCAATAGGATGGAGCTCAACAAAATAACAAACTCAACCAAGGAAGAAACACATGCTAGCTTATGATGCAGACTTAGAATTATTTCGAGATAACTTTCGCCGCTTTATGGCAGAGCATGTTGCACCACATTATGAGCAATGGGAACGTGAAGGCATTATGCCGCGTTCAGTATGGAATGCTTTGGGTGAAAATGGCTTTTTATGTGTGGATGTGCCTGAAGAATATGGCGGCTATGGCGTTCCAACGCATTATTCACTGATGCTAGTCGAAGAATCTGCGCGAGCAGGTTTTAGTGCATTATCGACAGGTATTTCATGCCATTCTGAAATTGCAGCGCCTTATATTTTGCACATTGGTTCAGAAGAACAAAAACAATATTGGTTACCGAAAATGGTCACAGGTGAAGTGGTCGGTGCTATTGGTATGACAGAGCCGGGAGCAGGTTCGGACTTGCAGTCTATGCGTAGTAGTGCAATTTTGCAGGGTGATCATTATCTGCTCAATGGTTCGAAAACTTTTATCTCAAATGGTCAACATGCAGACCTTGTGGTATTGGCCGCGAAAACAGATCCACAAGCACGTGCCAAAGGCGTGTCATTACTTTTAGTCGATACACATTTGGATGGATTTAAGAAAGGTACCAACCTCGACAAAATTGGTCTGCATGCGCAAGATACTTCAGAGTTGTTTTATGACAACGTCAAAGTGCCAAAAGAGCAACTTTTGGGTCAAGCTGGACAAGGCTTTGCTTACTTGATGCAAGAGTTACCGCGTGAACGTACCGCAATTGCCTCGACTGCAATTGGTGCGATTCGCGGTTCCATTGATGTGGCAACGCAGTATGTTAAAGAGCGACAAGCGTTCGGACAGGCGATCGGACAGTTCCAAAATACTCGTTTTGTCTTGGCACAGGCTAAGATTGACGAATTGGCTACAGCGGCATTTTATAATCAAAATGTTGAACTTTATATGCAAGGCAAACTTGATGTTGAAACTGCAGCAGCACTCAAGAGCTTTTCTACCGATATGCAAATGAAAGTGGCCCATAATCTACTTCAATTATTTGGTGGCTATGGTTATATGACGGAATATCCAATTTCACGTTTCTTTGTCGATGCACGTATTCAGCAAATCTACGGTGGCACCAATGAAATTATGAAAGAAATCGTGGCACGAAGTATTTTAGGTCGATAAACAAATTATCAGGCTGAAATTAAAATAGCGAAGTGATGACTTCGCTATTTTTTTAAGATGTCTTTCTATAGATTTGCGTGTTTGAATTAGATTATGCGGTTGAGTGTAAGTGAATATTTTGAAACCTATGATAATGACGGTTGCCCCAAAACTTGCAGACAGACTTCGATAAATTCAGGCGTATCTAAAGTACTGCGAGATGATATATACAGGTTATTATCATTCACGACCGATTGATCCGACACCATCACACCTGCGTTTAGTAAAGCAGATTTCAGCGTTTCAGATTGGGCGAAATGACGACCTTGTATGACACCAGCTTCTAATAACAACTGTGGACCATGGCAACTGCTCAAGATCGGCTTTTGGCTATCTGCAAAATTACGTACAAAATAGATAAAACGGTCATCTAAAGAGAGTTTCTCTGGGGAATAACCGCCGGGAATAAATAAGGCATCAAAATCATGTACAGAGGCGTCGTCGATACTCTGGTCAATGGTGATCTGGGAACGGCGTTTAATACCGTAAACAATTTTTCCAACCTGATCTTCGATATTGATAATGCTGTGCCGAGCGGCTCGAAAGGCCTCCACAGGCTCAAGGTATTCAATATCTTCAAAATCGTAGGTCACTAACACTGCAATTTTCTTGTGCATACTTGTACCTATGGGTCTGTTATTTTTTTTCTGATATTTAGACTACAAAGCAATGAAAAAAATTACCTGTGTCTTTTGTAATAAATGCGTCAATGACTGTAAACACTAGATGAAAGTGCCTATTAAGTCACTGAAAAAACGATCAATGACCAAGTGTTTATATAGATCATCTTTAAGTTTCAAATTATTTCTATGCCATGAAACCCAAGTTTAGAATTTTTTATTTTGCTACAGGTATTGAGAGCAAAATTTAAAACTGCAATGACCAATGAAATAAACTGATTGATGGGCTTATACAAGGGGATGGATCTGATGCAAATTTGGAGGAAAAGAGAAGTTCTATTTATTGTGCTGCTCAAGATGAATGATCAATAAAGCCGTCAAAAGGTAAGATTTGCCTTAATTATGGCTTTACCTATCAGTTTGGCTGTTTTGGCTCTTAAGTTAAGCTGATGAAGCTTTAATCAACTGTATGTTTTTAAGGCTGAAACCATCAAAGTCGTATTGCGCAACATTTGAAAGCTAACTATTGTTATACTGTTTGCAAAATTTTTTTGAAGGGCGACATAACAATGATCAACGATGATCAAAACACTCCGACTTCTCTGGACTTAGCTCAAATTCGTGAAGATATCGACTCTGTTGATATGCAGATTCAACAACTTATCAATCGTCGTGCGAAACTAGCAGAAGCTGTGGCAAAAGCAAAATTTGCTGCAGAAGAGAATCCATTGTTTTATCGTCCTGAACGTGAAGCGCAAGTTTTACGTAAAGTTATGGATCGTAACGAAGGCCCATTGTCTGATGTGACAATGGCACGTTTATTCCGTGAGATCATGTCGGCTTGTTTAGCCCTGGAAGCGCCGCAAAGTATTGCGTTTTTAGGTCCAGTCGGAACTTATACGCATTCGGCTGTTTTAAAACATTTCGGTCAAGACGCTGTTGTTCGCCCTCTTCCAACGATTGATGAAGTATTCCGCGAAGTAGAAGCAGGCAGTGCGCACTATGGTCTTGTGCCTGTAGAGAACTCATCTGAAGGTGTAGTGAACCATACCCTAGATTGCTTCAAATCTTCACATCTGAATGTTATTGGTGAAGTGGAGCTGCGTATTCATCACCAATTCTTAGTGTCTGAAAACACACGTAAAGACAGCATTAAACAAATTTATGCTCATCAACAAACTTTGGCGCAATGCCGTGGTTGGTTAGATGCTCATTATCCAGGTGTAGAACGTGTTGCACTCAGTTCAAATGCAGAAGCTGCACGCCGTATTCGCAATGAATGGCACTCAGCAGCAATTGCTTCTGAAGTCGCTGCGAACATTTACAACCTTGAAATTTTGCATAGCAATATTGAAGACAATCCTGAAAATACTACTCGTTTCTTGGTGATTGGTCGTGAGAAAGTACCGCAATCGGGCAATGATAAAACTTCATTGTTGATTTCTGCGCATGACCGTGCAGGGGCGTTGCTTGAAATTCTTGCACCATTTGCAAAACACAATATCAGTTTGACCAGTATTGAAACACGTCCTGCCTTGCCTGAAAAATGGGCCTATGTTTTCTTTGTTGACCTTGAAGGCCATGTAGAACAAGACAATGTCAAAGCAGCGATTGAAGAAATTCGTCCATTGGTTAAAGAAATTCGTGTATTGGGTTCATATCCGATTGCTGTTCTTTAAGATCACAACTGTGATCAATTCCATCACGAGTTGATCACCTTCATCATTTGAAAAAACTGGAAGTGTAAAATGACGTTTGTCCCAGCCAATGAAGGCATTGCAAAGCTAAAGCCTTACCAACCAGGTAAACCAATTAGTGAACTTGAGCGTGAGTTGGGTATTACAGATATCGTAAAACTCGCATCAAATGAAAACCCATTGGGTTGTTCTGACAAAGTGAAAGAAGCGGTTGCTGCTGAACTTGCAGAAATTGGTCGATATCCGGATGGTGGCGGTTTTATTTTGAAAGACCAAGTTGAAAAACAATTTGGTATTGCACATGACCGCATTACGTTGGGTAATGGTTCAAACGATCTTCTAGAAATTTTCGCTCGTGCTTTTGTTTCAGAGCAAGACTCTGTGGTGTATAGCCAACACGCATTTGCTGTGTATGGTCTGGTGACTCAAGCGATTAATGCTGAAGCGATTGAAGTGCCTGCAAAAGGTTTTTCACATGACCTAGATGCAATGGCTGCGGCAATTAAAGACAATACTAAATTGATTTTTATTGCGAACCCAAATAATCCAACAGGTACATGGTTTGAAGAAGCTGAATTTGAAGCGTTCATGCAAAAAGTACCTGCAAATGTGATCGTGGTTTTAGATGAAGCTTATGTGGAATATTTCCCAGAAAACTTCAACAGCTTGAAATTCTTAGATCAATACGCAAACTTAATCGTTAGCCGTACCATGTCAAAATGCTATGGCTTGGCTGCGCTACGTGTTGGTTTTGCTTTGGCTTCAGTTGAAGTGACGGATTTCCTCAATCGTATTCGTCAACCATTTAACGTGAACCATCTTGCGATGGTGGCTGCAGTTGCTGCACTTAAAGATGAAGCGTTTATTGAAAAATCACGCGTAGTGAACAAAGCGGGTATGGCTCAACTTGAGTCAGGCTTTGATGCTTTAGGTTTAGCGTATGTGCCTTCACGTGCCAACTTCATTTTAGTAAATGTAAAAGCAGATCCTGCACAGACTTTCAATGCTTTATTAAAAGAAGGTGTGATTGTTCGTCCAGTTGGTATCCCCGAGCATTTACGTGTATCAATTGGGACTGAAGCTGAAAATGCTAAATTCTTAGCGGCATTGGCTAAAGTTTTGGGCTTAGAGGCTAAAGCTTAAGTCATGTCTGTACCACTATTTGAAAAAGTTGCTTTTATTGGGCTTGGGCTAATTGGCTCAAGCCTAGCTCGTGTCATGATTGCTGAAGGATTGGCTAAGGAAATTGTGGCATCTACGCGTTCACAAAAAACTCTAGAAGATGCAAAAGCTTTAGGACTTATTCAGCAGGGTTATAGCGATCCTGCTGAAGCGGTCAAAGGTGCAGATCTCGTTGTCTTGGCTTTACCTGTACGAGCGACACAAAAAGTCCTTGAAGCGATCAAGCCTTATCTATCCGAACAGACGATTATTACCGATGTTGGTAGTACCAAAGGCAATGTCGTTGATGCAGCGAAAGCCGTCTATGGTGAGCAATTACCTACTGGTTTTGTACCGGGGCATCCGATTGCTGGGGCTGAACTGACAGGTGTGCATGCAGGTAAGGTAGATTTATTTGCTAATCACAAAGTGATTTTGACACCATTACCTAGCAGTGCAGATTGGGCTGTAGAGAAACTAATTCAATTGTGGCAAGCTGCCAAAGCGGAAGTAATTTGCATGGATGTGGAAAAACACGATGAAGTGTTGGCCCATACCAGTCACCTTCCGCATTTGATGGCATTTAACTTGGTTGAGCAACTCGCGAACCGAGAAGACAATTTAGATATTTTCCGTTATGCCGCTGGCGGTTTTCGTGATTTCTCACGCATTGCTGCAAGCGACCCACATATGTGGCATGACATCTTTTTTGCCAATAAAAAGGCAATTTTAAATGCGGTAGATGGCTTTGAAAAACAATTGGCTATTCTTCGCAAACTGATTGAAGATGAAAACTCACAAGCGTTGATGGGGCTGTTGGGGCATGCACAAGCAGCACGCCAACATTTCAATCACATGCTCGCAAAGAAACCACTGATGGAGAAAAATAAAGTGACGACACAGCAATTCAAAATTTTACCGGGTCCAAAGCAATTCCAAGGTAAATTTACTGTGCCAGGTGATAAATCTGTGTCACATCGCTCTATCATGTTTGGTGCTATTGCAGAAGGCACAACGCATGTCACTGGTTTCCTTGAAGGTGAAGATGCCTTGGCAACCCTTCAAGCATTCCGCGATATGGGTGTAAGTATTGAAGGCCCTAAAAACGGCGAAGTCACTATTCATGGTGTAGGTATGCATGGTTTAAAAGCACCTGCAGGCGCTTTGTATATGGGCAATTCAGGTACTTCAATGCGTTTGCTTTCAGGCATGTTGTCGGCACAGAAGTTTGATTCAGTGATGACGGGGGATGCGTCATTATCAAAACGTCCAATGGAACGTATTGCCAAACCATTACGTGAAATGGGTGCGCAAATTCAAACTACAGGTGAGCGTGGTACGCCGCCCGTGTCTATTTCCGGAAGTCAAAACCTGAAAGGTATTCACTACGACTTACCAATGGCATCTGCACAAGTAAAATCTGGTATTTTGTTGGCAGGTCTTTGGGCGGAAGGTGAAACGGTTGTCACTGAGCCAGAACCGACACGTGACCATTCTGAACGTATGCTTCGTGCATTTGGTTATGACGTGAAAACAGAAGGCAACCGCATTTCACTTCGAGGTGGCGGCAAGTTAGTCGGTACGGATATCCAAGTACCCTCTGACATTTCATCTGCAGCATTCTTTATGGTGGGTGCAGCGATTACTGAAGGTTCAGATGTCACACTTGAAGCGGTCGGCATTAATCCAACACGTACAGGTGTGATCGAAATTTTAAAACAGATGGGTGCTGACCTGACTGTTGAAAATGAACGTATCGCTGGCGGTGAGCCGATTGCAGATATTCGTATTCGTGGTTCACGTACACTCAAAGGCATTCATATGCCAGAAGATCAAGTACCATTGGCGATTGATGAATTTCCAGCACTGTTTATCGCAGCGGCTTGTGCAGAAGGTCAAACCATTTTGACTGGTGCAGCTGAACTTCGAGTGAAAGAATCAGACCGTATTCAAGTGATGGCAGATGGCCTAAAAATTATGGGTATCGATTGTACGCCAACCGAGGACGGCATTATCATTGAAGGTCAAGGCAAAGCGGGTGAGTGGGGGGCAATCTTCACAGGTGGTCAAATCGAATCACATCATGACCACCGTATTGCAATGAGCTTCTCAATGGCAGGTTTACGTACTTCGGGTGAAATTAATATCGTGGGTACAGAAACTGTTGCGACCAGCTTCCCGACATTTACAGAGCTAGCGACTCAAGCCGGTTTAACGATTTCGGTAAGTGAATAAATAATTCACTAAATTTGTATATTTATTCAACAACAGCCAAGCAAATGCTTGGCTGTTTGGTTTTAATTGCTTATGCTAAAACCATACAACAAGAATGTCTTTGGATAGATACATGAGAAAACTACAATTCACCGCGCATAGCGAGTCAAATCGAGTTGAAAGCAGTGCTGATACGCAAACTCAGGTTGCTGAATTATTGGCAAATAAATTAGAGCGTTATGGCTTTCAAACGTTATCGCAAAGTGGTGATCAGATTGCAGTCAGTGTCGATCAACATGAATTGCCACTTTCAGTGACATGTCAGGGGCAGGATGAATCAGGTCGTCTAGTCTGTGAAATTACCTCTTATCCAGATGAAGACCAAGATTGGTTAGATCGTATTACTGAGCAAAGTTTATTGAATCAATTGGCTCAAGCGGTCGAAAACAGTTTAAAAGAAGAAGACTCGTATAGTGAGTTTCAATGGAAACAAATGAGGAAATGAACTGAAAAATTGAATTAAAAATCATCTATCAAAAAGCAGCATAGCGCTGCTTTTTTTATTTTTTAACGGAATGTATTGAACAACGTTATAGACATTCAATATTGATAGGATTAATAGTTCGATTGCTCTTTTTCACATAGTCACACATTTTTTCTGACTCTTGTTCATTGAGTCCCCAAAACACGATCACACCACGTTGATCAGTCAATTTGCTATCGCTAAGGTAAATATAATGAGTGTCATGATATTTTTTATCGAGCATATCTTTATATTTTTGATCGGTAAAAGATGAACAAGACGAAATTTCAGCTTCTTTACACACCGAGTCACTTGAACAGCGTTGCTTAAAGGTTGAAATCATATTCATGGTGTCAGTGCTGTTGAGTTGGGCTTCACACACTTGGCTGTTGGGAAAGTCATAGACCATCTTTAAGCTAAAATCACGACCATCGACATTCATCTTGTATGATGCAGTCAAATAGGCTTTGGGACCATCGTTCACAGCAACCGTAGACGCTGGCAAATTTGTCGTTGTGGATGGGGTTGAATTAAAATAATAAACCAAAGCTGCAATGCCTAGACTTAAAATCACAGCAACAATAAATTTCATTTTTCCCTCTAAATTTTATGTTCATTTTTCTGGGTATTATTTCTGCAGTTGGTCATATAAACAAGTAAGTAATTGGTTTTTCGATAAAAAAATATTGCGTAATAAAAATTAAACTAGCGACGAATTAGGTCATTACATGTTGAATAGATAATGATGGCCAATGCACTAAAAAGATGGATAAATCGAAGTGCTGTAGGTGAATTTATCTGAAATATTGGTGGGGAATAGAGCGGTCACTAGGCAAAAAAATGAGCCAGTTAAGCTGACTCATTTTTGGTATTGTTTATACTAAAAAGCGTGAAATCGCAATACGAAGCTGTTTGAGATAACCCGTAAAGAAGTGGTTTGCACCTGGCAAAACCGTGATTAAATGGCGCTGTGGTTTGGCCCATTGAATCAAGTCAGATAACAGTGTGACATTATCTTCTTCACCATGAATAAATAAAATATCACCCTTAATATGTGGTGTCACATAGTGACGTACACCTGCAACTGTTGTGGTTGGTAGACCGCATAAAATAGTCTGTACAGGCTGTAATTCTACAGGCAAAAGGGCATAGCATTTAGTCATGACATTTGCACCGAAACTAAAACCGCCTGCATAAAATGGCAGGTTCGGATGTTGGTTGCGAGCAAATTCAATGACTTGCATAGTGTCTTTAGTTTCACCATTGCCTTCGTCATGTATTCCTGCACTTTGGCCAGAACCACGGAAACTTGGGCGATAGACAACATAGCCACGTTCTAAGAACATTTGCGCTAAAAGCACAGGTACTTTGTGCTGTGGTGTGCCACCTTGCAATGGGTGAGGGTGTGTAACTACCGCGAATCCTTTCACTTCACCCTGTGGATAATCAACAAAAATTTCAAGCTGACCAACAGGCCCTTGAATGAACAGTTGTTCTGACATAATGACTAAAATGTGAAAGCGGGAGAGTAGCATAGTTTACAGATTATGTTTATCAAAAACACAGATTGGATTTGAAAATACTCTACTGTTATAGTTTGTTTAATTAAAAATTAATCAGGATGTTTATGCTCGCTTTAATTTCTCCAGCAAAAACTTTAGATTACGAAACCCCTTTACCGACTGAAAAATTCACTCAACCACGGCTATTAGATCATTCTGAAGAATTAATCTCAGTCGCACGTAAATTGTCGGTAAGTGAAATTTCAAGCTTGATGAGTGTCAGTGAGAAAATTGCGACTTTAAATGTTGAGCGCTTCCGAGATTGGCAGCCTGATTTTGATTTTGCCAATGCACGCCAAGCAATCTTTGCCTTTAAAGGTGATGTATATACCGGTTTAGATGCTTATAAACTTACAAACTCAGACCTTGAATATGCACAAACCCATTTGCGTATGCTCTCAGGTCTCTATGGTTTATTGCGTCCGCTTGATTTAATGATGCCATATCGTTTAGAGATGGGGACCAAGCTGCAAAATCCACGTGGACATAACCTATACGAGTTTTGGGACAATACCATCACCAATCTCATCAATGACGATTTGGAAAAAGCCGGCTCTGAACTTTTGGTCAACATTGCTTCAGATGAATACTATAAGTCGGTCAAAGAATCAAAAATCAAAGCCGAAATCATCAAGCCTGTTTTTCTCGATCAAAAGAACGGCAAATATAAAGTCATCAGCTTCTATGCCAAAAAAGCACGTGGCCTAATGGCGCGTTATTTGTTGGAAAATAAAATTGAACGTATTGAAGATATCAAGTCGTTTAATACCGATGGATATTATTTCGATGCTGAGAGTAGCTTAAAGGGCGAATTGGTCTTTAAGCGAGATGAGCAACAAGCCGCTTAAGTTCAAGATTGAAAATTTTGAATCTGTAAAAAATATGAATAGCCGCTGTTTTTAAGTCAGCGGCTTTTTTATCTTCTTCACTCGGGATGTAACGGTGGGCCTGTGAAATTGATCGTGCTTTAAATTTCGTATATGAAATGATCTACAATTTGAGGCTTTTTGAGGAAAAAGGATTTAAAAAACATTCAGCGATTATCTTGTCTATCAGTCTAAAATATATTACAAAGTTAACATTGATCGAACAAATAGCTTATTAAATGACTTAATAAGATATAAAATTGTGAAATACTTCACTTTTTTGTTTAAGTTTTTTGTTATTATAGCCAAATATTTAAACATGAATAAAATTTTGTTATGAAAAAAATACTGATACCAATTTTTATACTCAGCATTGTGTTCTTAGGGTTTAGTGTTTATAAAAATGCAGAGTTAAAGCGACAGCAAGAAATTAATCAGGTGTTCAATGATGATTTGAGCGCATCACCTTATCTGCGCTAAAAACAATTAATCTTGCTGCTTTTGAATTGAGCTCAAGCATGATCTTGAAGAGTTCGTCTAAATATTGATATTTTATTTTTATATATAATAATTTGAAACTTTATAAAGAAAACAATGTCTTAAATTTACTAAATTGAAAAGCGATGAAAATGTGGAAACATTAAAAAATCAATGTGTTATAATTTGCCGAAATTAATTTGATCAGTATTTATTGATATTAAATACGAATTAAATGACATAAATAGAGGAGCTGCATAGGTTTATGCAGCTTTTTTGTTTGCAAATTTCAACATTTGTACTGTGTTGTATGCTGTTGAAAATAGGATTTTTTAAAGCCTACAATCTGCCGAATTGGCATATTCGTTGCTTAGGCATACACAAAATTAATGATGAATACATCACATGATTAATTTTGTGGAATGCTTATATGCATAAAGTTTACTTCATAGGGGCTAGGTCATGACGACTCCTAATCCATCTTCCGAGAACATGCTTGAACGTCTGTTTAAACTGAGCGAAAACAAAACCAGTTTCAAAACAGAAGTCATTGCAGGTGTAACTACTTTTTTGACAATGTGTTACATCATTATTGTCAATCCAATGATTTTGTCCGAAACGGGTATGGATCATGGTGCTGTTTTTGTCGCAACCTGTTTAGCAGCAGCCATTGGCTGTTTGGTGATGGGTCTTGTTGCTAACTATCCAATTGCCTTAGCACCCGGTATGGGCTTAAACGCTTACTTTACCTATTCTGTATGTTTGGGTATGGGCGTGGAATGGCAAACTGCTTTAGCAGCTGTTTTTGTCTCTGGCCTTGTTTTTATCGCTATCAGCATGTTCAAAATCCGTGAAGCGATTGTCAATGCGATTCCAATGTCGCTTAAACTGGCGATCGGCGGCGGTATTGGTTTATTCCTTGCGCTGGTTTCTTTGAAAAATGCCGGCATTATTGTTGATAACCCTGCAACACTGGTTAGTCTGGGTGATTTAAAACAGCCGTCTGTCTTGTTAGCTTTACTTGGCTTCTTGATGGTTGTGGTTATGCATCACTTCAAAGTACGTGGTGCAATCATCATCAGTATTTTGGTGATTACTGCAATTTCAACCCTGCTGGGCTTCAACGAATTTAAAGGTGTTGTGGGTGCTATTCCTTCAATCGCTCCAACATTCATGCAAATGAACTTCGAAGGTCTATTCACCGCAAGTTTGATTGGCGTGATCTTTGTATTCTTCTTGGTCGATTTATTTGATTCTACAGGTACATTGGTCGGTGTATCACACCGTGCAGGTTTATTAAAAGACGGTAAATTACCACGTTTGAAGAAAGCATTATTTGCTGACTCATCTGCAATTGTTGCGGGTGCGGCATTGGGTACGTCATCAACTACGCCTTATATTGAATCATCAGCAGGTGTTGCTGCCGGTGGTCGTACAGGTTTAACTGCAGTTGTAGTTGCTGTATTGTTTATTTTGGCATTGTTCTTAGCACCACTTGCTCAGTCAGTACCAGGTTTTGCAACTGCGCCAGCATTGTTGTTTGTCGGTGTGTTGATGATTCAAGGTATCGTTCATATTGAGTGGGATGATATTACTGAAGCAGTCCCTGCATTCTTGACAATTGTATTTATGCCGTTTACCTATTCAATTGCAGACGGTATTGCAATGGGCTTCATTAGCTATGCATTGGTTAAATTGCTTACAGGTAAGGCGAAAACTGTACCATATATGGTCTGGATTATTGCTGCACTTTGGGCATTAAAATTTGCTGCATTTGGCGGTTAATACTGTCAAATAGCGAAAGGGTGTAAACTCCGTTTGCACCCTTTTTTATTTTTATGAGGATAAAAGATGGATCAACTTGAGCTGATTCGCGCTTTGCCAAAAGCAGAGCTACATGTGCATATTGAAGGGACATTTGAGCCTGAACTCATGTTTGCAATTGCCCAACGCAACAATATTGCAATTCCTTATCAGTCAGTCGAAGAATTAAAAGAAGCGTATAACTTTCATAATTTACAGTCTTTTTTAGACATTTATTATGCAGGTGCAAATGTACTGATTCATGAGCAAGATTTTTATGATTTAGCATGGGCATATTTAGAAAAATGTGCAGAAGATCATGTGGTTCATACTGAAATGTTCTTCGACCCACAAACTCATACAGATCGTGGCGTTGCTTTTGAAACTGTTTTGAATGGCTTACAACGCGCTTGTAATGATGCCAAAGTAAAACTGGGCATTAGCTCACATCTGATTATGTGCTTCTTACGTCATTTATCTGAAGACGCAGCATTTGCAACTCTAGATCAAGCTTTGCCATATAAAGATCAAATTATTGGTGTCGGTTTAGATTCGAGTGAAGTGGGTCATCCACCATCAAAATTCGAACGTGTTTTTGCAAAAGCACGTGAATCAGGTTTTCTTATCGTTGCGCATGCAGGGGAAGAAGGTCCAGCAGAATACGTATGGGAAGCCTTGGATCTACTGAAAGTAAATCGTGTTGACCATGGTGTACGTTCAGAAGAAGATCCAGCCTTAATGCAGCGTTTAATTGCAGAGAAAATGCCATTAACCGTTTGCCCGCTGAGTAATTTAAAACTTTGTGTTGTGAATGATATGGCTGATCATAATATTCGCCGACTATTGCAACAAGGTGTGCATGTGACCGTCAATTCAGATGATCCATCTTATTTTGGTGGCTATATGAATGATAACTTTATTGCGATCACCAAAGCACTTGATTTAAGCAATGCAGAGTTAAAGCAACTGGCAATTAACTCTTTTGAAGCATCATTTATTTCAGATGCGGAAAAACAAACTTGGATTAAAAAGATTGAAGCGTTGAATTAATAATCAGCGTATAATCTCAGGCAGTGAATATTCACTGCCTTTTTTATGTTTAAATCATGCTTTTCTCTCATTCAAATCGCTCTATATTTGCCTCATCGATTACATTTTTAGCCGCAGTATTGATTTCATCCGCTGCTAGTGCAGATAAATCAAGTTTAAGTCAGCGTATGCTAAAGCCTGTGATTGAATATCAATGCTCGCAAGAGTTAAATAGTTCTAAAATTTGGAAAGGTGCTGCGTTGTTTATGAGTGCTCAACAGAAAAAAGACAATCAAGCTGCGATTTGTCAGTGCGTGAGTGAGCATGCTATGGATGATATCGGTGCAAAAGATCTGATGACTGCTGCAGTGAATGAAACTGAAAAGAATAAACTGATATCTAAAGCGGTTTTGAATAGTATGCGCGGCTGTGCTCAGCAAGTGCTGAATTAAAAGATGATGCTCAAAATAAAAGCCACATGATGTGGCTTTTATTTTGTCTTTATTAGGGTTTTGGTTGTCGTGTCATGCTTTTGAGCACATGGTCTTTATCAATAAAATGATGTTTCAGTGCTGCCAAAATATGACCGACTAAGAGCAAGCCTGCTGCCCAAGAAATCCAAATATGTAGCGGTTTCACGATGGCAAGTAATTCAGGATTATCTTGGACCAAGCGTGGTATTTCAAACAAATACAGGACAGGGGCCGGGTGACCTGCGCTCCAACTAAATAAGCAACCTGTAATAGGTAAAGCCAGTAGTACAAAATAAAGTGCTAAATGACCCAAATGTGCCAAGGTTTTCATGCCGGAGGACATGTTGTCAGGTAAATCTGGAGCGGGGTGGGTATAGCGCCAAAAGATTCGTATCACCACCAGAAAAATAATCGTAGTAGCAATATTTTTATGGAGGGTAATGACTTGCCCTTTAAAGCTGCCATCGACGTCATAACTCAGAAAATTACCACTATAAAAGCCAATTAACCATGCCACGATGAATATGATCGCCATCAGCCAATGTAAGACCTGAGCTGTTCGAGTGTAGTATTGTGTGTTATTGCTCATGTTGATTATTTAAGCGTCCAATCTTATGCAGATTCTAATACAGACCACAAAAATATGCGTCGTTTAAAATCGGGACACTGTGTTGTGAATATGCAACACAGGCTTTGATGATTAACTACACAACTACCGAATTTATTTTAAATAGTCATATCAGATGGTGTGTGATTTGGGGCACAATATGCGCGTTAATTAACAGAACAAAGGAAATATTCGTGAAAAAATTAGTTGCTGTTCTAGCGCCATTAGCGCTTGTACTTTCTGCATGTGCTGCGACTGGTACAACAGGTACAAGTACATCTACAGGTACAACTTCAGCAAACAGCTTGGCAATGATGGCTGTTAAAGTGGGTGTTCAAGCGAAATGCGTGACTGAGCTAAATAACAACAGCTACTGGAAAACAGGTTCAAAACTATTAACAGAAACTCAAAAATCTGAACTACAAACTGAAGTGTGTTCATGTGTAGGCGAGAAAGCGACAACTAGCGTGACTGCAACGGATTTGGTTGTAGCAGCAATGGATAAAACTTCACAAGCAAATCTTGCGGCTAAAATTGTGACAAATACTTTAAATGCTTGCGTGATCGAAACATTTAAAAACTGAGATTTAGAACAATTTATACGACCCAGACATTGGTATTGCTGAGTATTAGCAAATCCAAATTAAGGGTCGTATTTTATTTTGAGTGAGAGATATATGAAAATTGCTGGTGCAGATGAAGCGGGTCGCGGTCCATTGGTGGGTTCGGTTGTTGCGGCAGCTGTCATTTTAGATCCAAATAACCCGATTGAAGGTTTAAATGATTCTAAGAAACTCACTGAAAAAAAACGTGAAAAGTTATTTATTGAGATTCAAGAAAAAGCCTTGGCTTGGGCGATTGCTGAAAGTTCTGCACAAGAAATTGATGAGATCAATATTTTGCAAGCATCATTACTTGCAATGCGTCGTGCAGTGGAAAAACTCAGTGTGCAGCCAGAACACGTATTGGTAGATGGTAATAAAGTCCCAACCGGTTTAGCGATGAGCTGTGATGCTGTGGTAGGCGGAGATGCGATTCATCCTGAAATTTCGGCTGCGAGTATTTTGGCAAAAGTGACTCGAGACCACGCAATGGTTGAGCTAGATGCAAAATATCCACAGTATGGTTTTGCGAAACACAAGGGCTATCCAACCAAAGCGCACTTCGAAGCGATTGCGCAGTATGGGGTGATTGATGAACATCGCCGCAGTTTTGGTCCCGTACGTAAAGTTCTAGAAGGGCAGTAATAAAGCTTAGTTGAACGTCTATAGTAAAAGCATGTTCTAGATAAATTTAAAGCGGCCTAATGAGCCGCTTTATGATTTAAACAACTTAAATCTTAGCGATTATAGTTATTTTGGGAATAATCAGTTTCTTCAAAAGATGGCTGATATTCTTGATCAATGTTTTGGAGATGTTCGTGCATTGCGCGTTCATGTTGAATTCGTTGGTAAATTTCTTCACGATGAACAGATACTTCTTTTGGAGCATTCACGCCAATACGAACCTGATTACCTTTAACACCAAGTACAGTCACGCTAACTTGGTCTCCAATCATTAATGTTTCTCCGACACGACGAGTCAGAATCAGCATGTTTCTCTCCTTGCAAAATGCAAAACCTGCAAATGATCTGTTATGTAAAATTCATAACTTGTAAAAGCAAAAAATTTAGCAGTGCATCTGAAACAATCATTGTGACAGTCGCAAACTGAGTAAATTTTAAAATCCTCAGGTTTAATATAACAGAGCCACTATAAAAAAAACTATAGTGGCTCTGAATTTTTACGATGTTTTTCAAAATCTGTCTAACAATGACAAATTTTGACACACAGCAAGGTTAATTAAGCACGTGCGCTTGATTCACCTGTTTCACGGTCTAGACCGAATGCAGTGTGTAGAGCACGTACAGCAAGCTCTAAGTATTTCTCATCAATAATCACTGAAATTTTGATTTCAGAAGTCGAAATCATCAAAATATTAATGCCTTCTTTTGCAAGAGCAGTAAACATTTTGCTTGCAACACCTGCGTGTGAGCGCATACCAACACCAACAATCGATACTTTTACGATGTCTGCGCGAGTTGCAACTTCACGTGCACCAATTTCTTGTGCAGTAGCTTCAAGAATGGCTTTCGCTTTTGATAATTCACTACGGTTAACTGTAAATGTGAAATCAGTTGTGCCGTCTTCTTCAACGTTTTGGATAATCATATCCACTTCAACATTGGCATCACCAATTGGTGAAAGGATGTTTGAAGCGATACCTGGTTTATCCGGTACACCAAGAATAGTTAATTTAGCTTCATCACGGTTGAACGCGATACCTGAGATGATTGGTTGTTCCATGTTGTCTTCCGCTTCAGTGGTGATTAGTGTCCCGACGTTTTGTTTAAAGTTTTCGTCGAATGCGCCATCATCGTCATTATCAAAACTTGATAATACGCGTAAAGGCACTTGGTATTTACCGGCAAATTCTACAGAGCGAATTTGAAGGACTTTAGAACCAAGTGATGCCATTTCAAGCATTTCTTCAAAAGAAATACGATCAACTTTTTTCGCTTTTGGAGCGACACGAGGGTCAGTGGTGTAAACACCATCAACGTCTGTGTAAATCTGACATTCATCAGCTTTAAGTGCAGCTGCCAATGCAACACCCGAAGTGTCAGAACCACCACGACCTAGAGTCGTAGTGTTACCTTCGGCATCAAAGCCTTGGAAACCTGCCACTACAATGACACGTCCAGCGTCAAGGTTTGAAGTCAATACATCCGTATCAATCGCTTCAATACGCGCCTTGGTAAATGCGCTGTCGGTTTTAATACCGACTTGACGGCCTGTAAGTGATTTAGCTTCAACACCAATAGAGTTAAGTGCCATTGCTAACATAGAAATCGTTACCTGTTCACCCGTAGACACCATTTGGTCTAATTCGCGTGGATCAGGGGTTTCGGTAATGGCTTTCGCTAAAGCAAGTAGACGATTGGTTTCGCCACTCATTGCAGATACAACAACCACAACTTTGTGACCGTGATCATGCCAACGCTTTACACGACGAGCAACATTTAAAATGCGCTCTGGAGTACCCATTGAGGTACCGCCATATTTTTGAACGATTAATGCCATAACTATCCTTACCAAGTAAATAAGTCTAAAGACTTAAAGCACTTACACATATTTTAAGACCGCACTTCAGCGCGATTTTAATATACCACGTAGCTCATGAACTCCAAGGTAGGAGGAGTTCAAATAGATACTTTGTGTCTGCAGGGGATTCACATGAACCCAGCCTTTTAGACTCCATTTTCATCATTTAGCCAGAGGTTGAATATTGGTTTCAACATGATGATTGAGTTTGCGCTTTCACGCATCAACAGTGTTTAAGCAGGATCCAGCATTAAAAAACACACTGCTTAAACCTGTTGATTTGCTCAAAGGAGGTGAGTCACTTTGAGCTATAGGACTTTTGGTCTTATTTTGCAGCTAACCATGCAACGAGGTCAGTCATTACCGCTTCAAGTTTGTCGCTATAAGGCGCACCACCTTGAGCCATATCAGGTTTACCACCACCTTTACCGCCAAGTTCTTGACCAAGGTGTTTGATGATGTCACCTGCTTTTACAGCAGCAGTGTATTCTTTAGCAACCGAAGCAATGAGGCTCACTTTGTCGGCATCAACCGCTGCGATCACGATCACAGCATTGTCTAACTTAGATTTCACACCATCGTGCAAGTTGCGAAGTGATTTCGCATCTACACCTTGAACCGTGGTGATTAATGTTTTGCGGCCAGCAATCTCTTGAACTTGACTCAATAACTCAGCGGCTTGGAAGCTTGCCAATTTTTGGTTCAATTGTTCAATTTGTTTTTGCAAGCTAGATGCTGTGTGAGACAAAGCTTCAACTTTTTCTAAAGTTTGATCTTTTTGCGCTTTCAGCAAATCGTTGATTGCATGAATGTCACGATCTGCTTTTTGCGCAGCTTCAACAGCTTTAGTACCCGTAACGGCTTCAATACGACGTACGCCTGCAGCAACACCGCCTTCAGAAGTGATTTTGAATAGACCAATATCACCGGTGCGTTTTACATGAATACCGCCACAAAGTTCGATAGAGAAGTTTTTCTCATCTTTGGTTGTACCCATTGAAAGTACACGTACTTCGTCACCGTATTTCTCACCGAACAACATCATTGCGCCTTTTTCTTTGGCCGCCTCGATGTCTAAAAGTTCAGTTGAAACAGCAGTATTGGCAATCACTTCGGCATTGACAATGCGTTCAATTTCTTGAAGCTGTTCAAATGAAACAGGTTGGTCATTAGCAAAGTCAAAACGTAAAAGTTCGCTTGCAACCAATGAACCTTTTTGCTGTACGTGCGTACCTAAAACTTGGCGAAGTGCTGCATGTAATAGGTGAGTTGCAGAGTGGTTGCGTGAAGTTGCTTCACGGATATCCGCTTTAACAATCGCCTCAACTGCTTGAGCTGCTTTTAAGTTACCCATGGTCACGATGCCTTGGTGTACAAAAGCGCCGCCTGATTTTTTGGTGTCTTGAACTTCAAAAATACCAGTTTCGTTTTTGAAGATACCTGTATCGCCAACTTGACCGCCACTTTCTGCATAGAAAGGAGTTTGGTTTAGAACGATTAGTGCTTCGTCACCTTCAAAAACTTCATCAACTTGTTCGCCGTCTTTGTAGATTGCAACAATTTGACCTTGGCCTTGAGTTGCGTCATAGCCGTCAAATTGAGTCTCGCCTTCAACTTTCACAATTGAGTTGTAGTCGACAGCAAATTTACCAGCATCACGCGCACGTTGACGTTGAGCCGCCATTTCGACTTCGAAACCAGCTTCGTCAATGGTTAAATCACGTTCACGTGCAATGTCTGCTGTAAGGTCAGTTGGGAAGCCGTAAGTATCGTAAAGTTTAAATACAGTTTCACCCGGAATTACAGAACCTTTAAGTTGAGCCAATTCACCTTCAAGCAATTTCAAACCTTGCTCTAAAGTTTTTGCAAATTGTTCTTCTTCTTTTAAAAGCTGAGCTTCGATACGTGCTTGCTGTGCAGCAAGTTCAGGATAAGCAGCACCCATCACGTCGATCAGCGGCTGTAACATTTTATGGAAGAATGAGCCAGTTGCACCCAATTTGTTACCATGACGTACTGCACGACGGATAATACGGCGAAGTACATAGCCGCGGCCTTCATTAGAAGGGTTAACACCGTCTGCAATCAAGAAGCAGCAAGAACGTGCATGGTCAGCCACAACTTTAAGTGAAGCAGGGTATTCAACTGGTTTGTTTTCTGCTTGAGCTTTTGCTTCAAGTTCAGTGGTATCTAAACCAATGATTTCAGCAGCAGCTTTAAGTAGGTTTTGGAATAGATCGATTTCGTAGTTTGAGTTTACATGCTGTAAAACTGCAGAAATACGCTCAAGGCCCATACCTGTATCTACAGAAGGTGCAGGAAGGGCATGCAGCACACCATCAGCAGTACGGTTGAACTGCATGAATACGTTGTTCCAAATTTCGATGAAACGATCGCCATCTTCTTCAGGAGTGCCCGGTAAGCCGCCCCAAATGTGGTCACCATGGTCAAAGAAGATTTCAGAACATGGACCGCAAGGACCTGTATCGCCCATTGCCCAGAAGTTATCTGAAGCGTATTTTTCGCCTTTGTTGTCACCAATACGGATAATGCGTGAAGCGTCTAGACCAATTTCTTTGTTCCAGATATCAAATGCTTCGTCATCTGTATGGTAAACAGTGGCATATAGTTTATCTTTTGGCAGACCTAACCATTTTTCGTTGGTTAAGAAATCCCAAGCAAATGTGATGGCATCACGTTTGAAGTAGTCACCAAATGAGAAGTTACCCAACATTTCAAAGAACGTGTGGTGACGTGCTGTATAACCAACGTTGTCTAAGTCGTTGTGTTTACCGCCGGCACGGACACATTTTTGTGAAGAAGTTGCACGAACGTAGTCACGTTTTTCAAGACCGAGGAAGCAGTCTTTAAACTGGTTCATACCAGCATTTGTGAATAATAGTGTTGGGTCGTTGGCAGGTACCAGAGAACTCGACGCGACACGTGTATGCCCTTGCGATTCAAAGTAGCTTAAAAAAGCTTCGCGAATTTCAGCTGATGTCATAAAACGAGTACTCACAACCAAGTCTCTCCTAATTTCGATTTGGTAATAGCATATCAAGCAAGCCTTACAAAAATTTAAAGCTGGCTTGAGATGCTGACATAAAATTTAAAAACGCTAAATTATAACGGAAAAAGGTGTAGTGACCAATGATTTTCGGCTATCTCTATGACTTTTTATATGTTTTAAATTTAGCACCTATATTTTTAGATTTTTAAACCTTTGGAACGCTGAAAGTATTCATTGATTAATCTAGTGAGCGCACTGTTGCTGCGTTTTATTTACTGATGTTGCGCAGTAACATCAGAAGCGCAATTTGATTCAAATAAAAGAACGATACGCGGTAACGTCATCCGCAAGTGTTTGAGATAGGGCTACTTTTAATCAAAAATGTTTTTGCGATATTTTCAATAATTCGACGCTAGTGAAAGTGTTTTGTCGGTGATGTGCATTGCACGGCAAGTTGGTTTCCTTGCGAAGCACGCTTCTCATTTTGCCGAATGAGAAACAATGTTTCGTTATAGTACCTCCAGCCGAAGGCTAATCCCTTTGTCAATTCAAAATGTAAGACTCCGTCGAATAAACTTAAAAAGTATTTTTAAAATGCTTAATTACTTTTTCGTGCATAACATCAGTTGTTTATATGTCTTGAAAAGCTTTGAAATTTCAAATTCAACATGTTGATGAATGCTCTACATGAAGGTGGGTTGCTTTTATATTTTTCAGTTCATTTGGATAATTGCATGTTTATACCCAATTTAATCATAGTGTTTGGACTTGATCTTAGTACTGTACATTTCTAGTGAAGCTAATATTTGGATCTATACAGGTGCTAAAGTTTTATAAAAATAAAGCCCAATAAGCATTAAACGAATAAATGATAACGTTTTCATGTTGAAATCCATTAACATATAGATGCTTTATTTTTGTTTCAAAACGAAGGATTGGTCATGCAGCGAGTGGCAATTAATGGATTTGGTCGAATCGGACGCAATGTATTACGCGCTTGGTTTGAAAATCCAAAAGAATTTCATTATGAAATTGTTGCCATAAATGATGTCGCTGATGTGGAAACCATGGTGCATTTGTTTAAATATGACACCACGCATGGTCGTTTTGCAGGCCAAGTCGAAATTCTTGAACAAGATGGCGCTATTTTTCTAGATATCTCTTGTGCTCAAGCACATCTCAAAGTGCAAGTGTTGAATGAGCCACAGCCAAGTCTTTTACCTTGGCAACGACTAAATGTCGATGTGGTACTCGAATGCACAGGTTTATTTCGATCGAGAGAGGCAGCCACACAGCATATTGGTGCAGGTGCCAAACGTGTGATTATTGGTGCGGCACCGTTTGACAGTGTTGATGCTGCGATCGTGTATGGTGTTAATCATCATGAAGTCAAAGCGACTGATCAAATTATTTCAAGTGTGTCGTGTACTACGCAGGCTTTGGTTCCCTTAGTCAAAATCATTGATGATGCCTTTGGTATAGACACAGGACTGATGACTGAGATTCATGCTGTGACTGCGGATCAGTCTGTATTGGATCATGCACATCGTGACTTACGTCGTGCGCGAGCTTCAGGTCAAAATATTATTCCAACGACGTCTTCAGCTCTGGGTGCGTTGAAACGGGTCATGCCGAAAATGGAAGATCGAATCGATGGCTATTCGATTCGTGTACCGACTATTAATGTTGCTGCAATCGATTTAAGTTTTGTGTCTCAATCAGTTATCACCAAGCATGAGTTAAATGCAGTGTTAAGCAAAGCTGCACGTTTTGATTATCATGAAATTATGTCAGTAACCGATGAACCTTTGGTATCAAGTGATTTTAATCATTCACCTTATTCATTGATTGTTGATTTGAATCAAACCATGGTGGTAGGAAAACAAGCAAAAGTTTTCGCATGGTATGACAATGAGTGGGGCTATGCGAACCGCTTACTCGATTTATGTGAAAGTTTTCATTCTCTATAAAAATTCAAACTTATCCAATATAGAAAACATCTACTAGCTTGTAGGTGTTTTTTATTTTCTAAAATTAGATGAAAAATCATGCTTAATGACCTACATATGGCTTGAAAATATTGAAAAACTTTAAAAAATATTCAAGCACAGCCAATTTATTGTTTAAGATGAAAGTCAAAGAAATATATAAAGAGTATTGAGTATGATGTTGATGTTACTTTGGGGATTTATTTTATTATTGGCGCTGGCGGTTATATTTTTAATTTGGCTACAATTTAATCGTGACGTATCGCAATCTACCGCGCATGAAACCTTGCCGCTTGAAGAAAAAGTGGTGCATTTAGAAGCCAACCTGAAAAAGACCTTGGAAATTATGCAAGATCTTGCAAAGAAAATGCATATCCAGCAAGAAGTATTAGATCAAACCACTCACAAATTACAGCAAGTTGAATTGCAAAATGCAGAGTTGGTGAACCTTTTGGCAAAAGTGGTCAAGACAGACCAAAGCTAATCAAAAAAATACAAAAGACTGCCCACACCTCGATATCTGCATGAAGCATGTGATCTCAAGGTATGGGTATTTTTTATCCAATAAGATGATTCCTAATATTCATCATCATTGGGTTTAAATCGTAGTTCTTTCGTTATTCAAAACATGATCGCGTATTACTTAGTTAAATCAAAATTTGTCTTAATACTGCTGCTGAAAGCATGCTAATCACAACGGTAGGCAATAACGAAAAACGTGATGCTGCAAATAGGGTAATGGCTATCGCAATCAGATCAGCAGGATGATCTTTAACAAAATAGGGCGCAATCACTGATATCAACACACAGCCGGGGACAGCTTCCATAATTTGACGTTGTTTGTTGGTGAGGCTACGGTTTTTCAGTAACATATAACCCAAGATGCGGGTCAGGTAAGTGGTTAAGGCTATAAATAGAATCGCGATCAGGGTGCTAGTGTGGATCATGCATCATCTCCAATTAGGAAAAATGCAGAAGCAATGCCAGTAACTGCGCCAATCGGAACATACCAGCCCGCAGGGAGATACAAGTAAGCCAAAGATGCGGCAATCAAACTGACCAGCCATGGACGCGCCGCTTTAAAGCCTTTCCACATGCCACGCAGTAAAACAAGAAATACAGCAGGGAAGGCCATATCAAAACCAAGTCGACTAATATCGCCAAGTATCGGCCCGATCATTGCCCCTAGCGTGGTAAAGCCAACCCACATCAAATATAGAGCACAGCATAAGCCTGCATAGAACATCAAACTAAAGGCGCGCTGAATTCCCAAAACATTAGATTTTTTTTGCGCATCAGCCAAACCCACAGCCCAACTTTCATCGCACATAAAAAATAAAGCGGTATAAACCTTACGATTCGGTAGATGTCGTAAATACGGGACAAGGCTCGCCCCCATTAATAGGTGCCGACTATTCACTAAAAACGTAATAAACATCAGCATGAGAATATTAGGGGGATTGGTCCAAACTTCCAAAATGGCAAATTCAGAACCACCGGCAAAGTTAAGGCCAGTCAAAAGCGGAACTTCTAAACTAGAAAAGCCTTTATGTGTTGCCTGAGCACCCAAAACTAATGCAAAAGGAATAATGCCCAGCAGCATTGGAATAGATGTTTTTAGACCTCGTTTAAACTCAATAGAATGCTGTGAGTGGGTGTGATTGAGTGTACTTTGTCTAAACATCAACATGACGTTTTCCATGAAGCGAGATCGAAAGCAATATTTTATGGATATCTGAGCAGCATTTGGCAGCTATTTTATGGAAGATTGCTTTTATTGTGCAATAAAATTGCTAAAATAAAGATTATTGTGAAATTTAGTGCCTTTATTGATGGATCAGATAGATAAACGCATTTTGCAAGCATTACAGCAAAATGGAAAACTACAAAATAATGAATTGGCCCAACTAGTTGGTTTATCACCTTCGCCGTGTTTGAGACGGGTTAGGCAATTAGAAGATGAAGGCTATATTGAGAAATATGTGGCTTTACTGAATCAGTCAAAAATGAATTTAAGTTTAACGGTATTTGCGCGGATTTGGCTAAAAGGTCAAGATGCAAAAACCGTGAATGATTTTGTCGCAGCGATTCAAACGATGCCTGAGGTGGTTGAATGTCAACTCATGGCAGGGGATTGTGACTTTTTCTTACGTATCGTCGTGGCAGATTTAGAAGCCTATCGAAAGTTTCAGATTCATCATTTAACGCAGATTGCCAGTGTGCAAAATGTAAAAACAGAGATACCGTTACAGGCCGTTAAACAAACTACAGCGCTTCCATTGGATTGATGTTCGTGTCTTAAATTAAGTTATTGAGCCTGATCATATTTTATAACTTTGTTTAAAACTTCATCTATAGAAAGTAGGACGCTTATTATTTTTTATCAAATGGTTAAAAAAATAACGTTCCATAATTTTAAAATATAAGAATAAACATGGATTTAGTTGTAAGAGTTAAAGCTGTAGATGAAGTAATGAATGCTGAAGCATCTTTTATGAAAAAGTCGTGTGCAAGCGTAAAACTATCGTGCTAAACTAGGAGAAATCGGGTGTGCTCCCGATTTTTTTATGCGGATTTGTTCCGCGCTGACAAGAATTTAGGTTTACAACATGCCCATTTCAGAGACATGGTTATTACCTGATGGTGTAGCTGATGTACTGCCAGAACAGGCGCAAGTGATTGAATCTTTGCGTCGTGAAGCATTAGATTTCCTTGCATCTCGAGGTTATCAGTTGGTGTACACGCCATTCATTGAATACATCGAATCTCTATCTTCTCTTTCAGAATCGAATCAAGATTTAGACTTAGCCACTTTTAAAGTGATCGATCAACTTTCAGGTCGTTTGCTTGGTGTGCGTGCCGATATGACACCACAAGTGGCTCGTATTGATGCGCATGTACATCCTGTCGAAGGTGTAGCTCGTTATTGCTACGCTGGTACAGTACTACATACTAAGCCACAGGGTTTTAATACCACACGTGCACCTTTACAGTTAGGTGCAGAATTATTTGGTTCAGACAGCATTGATGCTGACGTTGAATTGATTGATGTCATGATCAACTTGCTTGCTAAAGCAGGTCATGCAGATGGTATCCATCTTGATTTAGGGCATGTCGGTTTATTCCGCAGCATGGTGAAACAAGCTGGCTTGAGCAAAGCGGTTGAACGTCAGTTATCTGACTTGTATCAACGTAAAGCTTTACCTGAACTTGCTGAATTCACACAAAGCATTCCAAATGGTGCTGACTTCTATACTTTAGGTCGTTTTGCAAGTGACTTAGATGCATTGCAAGCCAATTTAACGGCTGATGTATTGGCAAATGAAGCATTTAAACTGGCTTTTGATGCAGTGAAATCGACTCAAGCGGCAATCCAAGCACGTTGGCCAGACTTACACATTGGTATTGATGTGGTTGAACTTCGTTCATATCACTATCACACTGGTTTAATGTATGCCGTATATGTACCAAACCGCGCTGCACCATTGGCTCAAGGTGGCCGTTATGACGGTATTGGTGAACACTTCGGCCGTGCGCGTCCAGCAACAGGTTTCTCTTGTGACTTATATGCATTAACTGCTGGTCAAGTTCAGAAAAGCCAAGTTTTGGTTGCACCAAAAGGCATCGAAGCAGATTTATTAAAGGCAATTGAGGTAGCACGTACCGAAGGATTCAGTGTTGTTCAATTGTTAGGTAATGATGATTTAAGCTCAGCACCTTATGCAACGCACCAGTTGGTGAATGCAAATGGCGAGTGGACAATCAAACAAATTTAATCGCGAACGTGCCTGCGGGCACACACGTTTTTTCCAATTTTAACAGCATGATGCAATGAGGCTATTATGGGCAAGAATGTTGTGGTACTTGGTACCCAATGGGGCGACGAAGGTAAAGGTAAGATCGTCGACCTGCTCACAGATCAAGCGGCTGCGGTAGTTCGCTATCAAGGCGGACACAACGCAGGTCATACACTTGTGGTTGGTGGTAAGAAAACTGTTTTACACCTCATTCCATCTGGTATTTTACGTGACAACGTATTGTGCTTAATTGGTAATGGTGTTGTTTTATCACCTGAAGCTTTAATCCACGAAATGGAAGTTTTAGAAAAAGAAGGCGTGCCTGTACGTGAACGTCTACGTATTTCTCCAAACTGTCCGTTGATCCTTCCACACCATATCGCCCTTGACCAAGCACGTGAGAAAAAACGTGGCAATGCGAAAATTGGTACAACAGGTCGTGGTATCGGTCCTGCATACGAAGACAAAGTGGCTCGTCGTGCAATCCGTGTTGCTGACTTGGTTCGTGGTGGTGCTCATCTTAAAGCTCAACTAGAAGAGCTTCTTGAATACCATAACTTCCAATTGACTCAATTCTTCGGTGTTGAAGCCATTAAAGTTGAAGATGTAATCGCTCTATGTGACGAATGGCGTAAAGTCATCGAACCTATGGTGATGGACGTGACTGGCGAACTTCATGCTTACCGTAAAGCAGGTAAGAAAATCATGTTTGAAGGCGCGCAAGGTTCACTTCTTGACGTTGATCACGGTACATACCCGTATGTTACTTCTTCAAACACAACTGCTGGTGGCGTAAGCTCTGGTTCAGGTCTTGGGCCATTGCACCTTGACTATGTATTGGGTATCACTAAAGCTTACACAACTCGTGTAGGTGCTGGTCCGTTCCCAACTGAACTTGTTTATGATGCTGCTAACGATGTTGGCGATGCGATCGGTAAACACTTGGGTACTGTCGGTTCTGAGTTTGGTGCGTCTACTGGCCGTCAACGTCGTTGTGGTTGGTTCGATGCTGAAATTCTACGTCGCTCAGTAGAAGTAAACTCACTTTCTGGTATTTGCTTAACTAAACTAGACGTTCTAGATGGTTTAGAAGAAGTGAAAATCTGTGTAGGTTACGAAGCAGCTGATTCTGGTTGTGTAGGTTCTTCTGATGCGCTTGCATTTGAAACTTTAAAACCAATCTATGAAACTATGCCAGGTTGGTCTGAGTCTACTTTCGGTGCGAAATCACTAGATCAATTGCCACAAAATGCAATTAACTACGTGAAACGTTTAGAGCAATTGATTGAATGTCCAATCGACATCATTTCAACTGGTCCAGACCGAGATGAAACAATCGTATTACGTCATCCATTCGACGCATAATGTTGTTGAATTAAGATGTAAAAGCCTCGCGAAAGCGGGGCTTTTTTATATAACGAAGAATACAACTTCAAAAAAGTTGATTAAATTTAAATGATGGAAAAATAAAGATTTTGAAAAAATAAGCATAAAAATATTGAGTCAGTCAATTTTTTGTATATATTTGACACTCTTTATAAATAACTAGAGATCATGATGAATTATAAAAAATCTTTGGCATGCTTTGCCGTAGCAGCTTCTTTATCAGGTTGTACCACGATTGCTGATCTTGCAGGTGCTGATTCTGCATCTTTGAACTTACAGGCAACACAGTCTTATAACGCAATGCTGAAAGACGCTCAGACCAAACAAGTGCTCGATACCAAGTCTGCGACTTATCAAAAAGTAAACCGTGTTTTCTGGAAAATGAAACCATTTGCAGATCAGATGAATCAAACGGGTCAGGCTTTTGATTGGAAAGTTGCCGTGATCAAGTCTAAAGAAATCAATGCCTATGTTGCACCCGGCGGGAAAGTTGTTTTCTATACAGGAATCGTCGAAACCCTCAAACTGACGGATGATGAAGTCGCAGCAATCATGGGCCACGAAATGGTGCATGCCTTAGAAGAACATGCAAAAAATAAAATTGGCGCTTCAGCACTGACCAATCTTGCGGTGAGTATCGGTTCACAATATGTAGGCAATGCTGCAGGCGGCTATGGTGCAACCTTGCTTGATTTGGGTAGTCAGTTCGGTGTGGGCTTACCGTATTCACGTAATTTGGAAAGCCGCGCGGATAAAGGTGGCCTAGTGATGATGGCAAAAGCTGGATACAACCCAGAAGCAGCGATCTCGTTGTGGAAAAAAATGAATGCAAATGACAACAGTGGCAATGATGCACTGAGCAAATTTATGTCTACACACCCAAGCAATAATGACCGTATTGCTGCTATGCAAAAAATGATGCCAGAAGCACAGCAATATTATAAAAATGCGACACCTTCGAGTGTGCGTCGTTAATATCGGCTGTTTTCAAGACTAAAGTTGCATTTTAGTACGCTATACACATTGTGTTGAGTTGCTAAAATGCAATTTGAATTAGGAAGAGAAGTGCAGGATGCAAAAGAATATTTCGACCACCATTTTTTATTCTTTATTATTTGCGATGGGGGGAGCACCTACCATTGCCATGATGATTATTCGTGCCCAAACTCAAGACCCTCAATTGATTTATCAAGCTCTAATTGGTTTGTCGGTGATTATTGCATGTATTCTTGTACCTATAGTTTTGATACAAAATGCTGTCCTATTTTTTAAGCGAAAAAATGTGCAGTTAGAAGAAAAAATCAAGCCATTAATGCATGTGTATTTAGGCTTGAATGTGGTTTGTTTAATCTATTGGTTGGTTCTTCAATTTTCAGCTTAAAAAAATTACATAATTACTATTATAAGTCGCTATAACTTCGTTTTAAGCTCCGAACCATAAGAATATAATATCCATAAATTCACTTATATTTTAATGGTCTGGAGTATCCTTAATGAAAAAAATTATTCTAACGAGCCTGTGTATGGCCGGTGTAATGACGATTTCAGGCTGTGCGACAGTGGCAGATATGGCAGGAGCGGATACTGCTACATTGAACGCGCAAGCAACACAAAGTTATAACAAAATGGTGACAGATGCGCGTTCTAAAAATCAGCTCGATACCTCTTCGAGTACATATAAGCGCATTAATACTGTATTCCAAAAACTGCGTCCTTATGCAGACCAAATGAACCAAACGGGTCAAGCGTTCCAATGGCAATTGGCGGTCATGAAATCTGATCAAGTCAATGCCTTTGTCGCTCCAGGCGGTAAAGTTGTATTTTATACAGGTATCGTCAATAAACTGAATTTAACCGATGCAGAAATTGCAGCAGTTATGGGACATGAAATGGTCCATGCTCTTGAAGAGCATGCAAAAAGTAAATTGGGAGCGCAAGCCTTAACTGATCTTGCATTGAATATTGGTTTAAGTGCGGCAGGTAATAATGTCGGTCAATTGGGTACTGCGGCCGCGCAGTTGGGTAGTCAAATTGGTATAGGTCTGCCTTATTCACGTTCTTTGGAAAGCCGTGCAGACCAAGGTGGCTTAATGTTAATGGCACGTGCAGGTTATAACCCACAAGCGGCGATTACGCTTTGGGAAAAAATGAATAAGCTTGAAGGTGCGGGAGGTTCATCATTCTTATCAACGCATCCATCAAACTCACAACGTATTGAAGCGATGCGTAAAAATCTACCCGCAGCGCAGCAGATTTATAATCAACGTCGTTAATTCATAAGAATTAATTATCCGTTTTAAAAAAGCAGGCCGTGGCCTGCTTTTTTGTATTTAATAGTTTGAAAAGTTCTTATATGGCATACCTATATCAGGCGCAATAAAAAAGGCAAAGTAAAAACTTTGCCTTTTTGCATTAGAGATCAGAAGATCTTAGTGGTGGTGACCGCCTGCACCGTGTACGTGACCGTGTTCAAGTTCTTCAGCAGAAGCCTCACGGATTTCAACGATTTCAACTTCGAAAGTTAAATCTTGACCAGCAAGTGGAAAGTTTGCATCAACAACAACGTTGTCGCCTTCAACAGCTTTAACTGTCACGATTTGAACGCCATCATCAGTTTGAGCTTGGAATTGCATACCTGGTTGGATGTTGTCCACGCCTTGGAACATTTGAGCAGGAACTTCTTGAACGAGATCAGGGTTGTATTCGCCATAACCTTCGGCAGCAGGTACAGTTACAGTGAATTTTTCACCAACTGTTTTGCCTAAAAGAGCTTTTTCAAGACCTGGAATGATGTTACCAGCGCCGTGCAAATATGCTAGTGGCTCACCTTGAGATTGGTCGAGAGTTTCACCCTCTGCATTAGTCAATGTGTAGTGGAAAGAAACCACAGAGTTATTTGCAATAGCAGTCATGTTATTGATCCATTCAATTTTTTAAGGGTTACATCATAAAGTGAAATTGCACTTTTGTAGACTAAATTTATCAAAAAAATGTAATTTTTAAATGTTTATGATGATTTTTTCATTAATCGGGGCAAATCTGTAAATTTCAATGCAATTTAATTTTAGGCGCAATTTTTCGTGTAACAAAATCTTTAGCCGTTAATAGTCCTGCATGTGCGTAGCCGTAAAGTGTGGCTTGATGCATACGATAAAGTGAAACGTACATTGATTTGGCAACAAAGCCTTGAACATTGACCTGACCTAAAAGTTCACCTACTGCTTTATGTTTACTTAATGAGACTAAGGAACCTTTGTCTGAAAATACGAACATCGGGAGTTGCTGACCACGGATACGCGCCTTTAAGCAATCCACGAGAAATGACGCTTGTTGGCTAGCAACTTGAGCGCGTGGGCCGAGGACAGGCTCATCTGCACGCGGTTGGCAATGTGCACAATCACCAAACGCGAAAATATCTGGGTGTGCCTTAGTTTGTAGTGTTGCATATACACTCAAACGCCCCATACGGTCTTTTTCAAAGCCTTCAAGCTTCGAAATTACTTCTGGTGTTTTAATGCCTGCTGCCCAAACCTTCAGTTCAGCTTTAATTTTACTGCCATCATTAAAATAAACATGTTCAGCATCGACTTTTTCCACACGTTTAGAGGTTAAGACCTCAATTTTCATGCGTTGTAATTGCTGCTGAGCATGCTCGGCCATTTTTTCAGGGAGTGCAGGCAGAATCCGATCAGCACCTTCAATCAAATTGATCTGTACGCTTTGAGGATGAATTTTATTTAAACCATATTTATAAAAATTATTTTTGGCTTCAACCAATTCTGCTGAAAGTTCAACCCCCGTTGCACCTGCACCAATAATGGCAATTTTCAACTCACGTGCTGTATTACTATTTTGTGCATCCAAATACAACTGTAAGAGATCTTGTTGGAAGATTTCAGCTTGTTGCAGACTGTCTAAATAGTGGCAATGTTCATACACGCCTGGCGTGTTGAAATCGTTGGAAACTGAGCCTAAAGCAAGAACAAGGGTGTCATAACTCAGTTGCAGTTGTTCTTGAGTAGATTCATATTTACCTTGTTGGACTTTGCTAAGCTGAATAGTTTTTTCAGCAGGATTGACATCTTCAAACTTAGCCAAGACAAATTCATAATGATGCTTCGCAGCATGCGCATAGTAGTTAATTTCTTCTTCGCTAACCGACATCGTCCCTGCGGCAATTTCATGCAAGAGGGGTTTCCATACATGCGTGAGTTTCATATCTACAAGGGTAATGCGCGCTTTCTTTTTTTTACCGAGTAAATCACCGAGTTGGGTGACCAGTTCTAAACCACCGGCACCACCACCGACAATGACAATATGGTGTAACTTGGAGTCATCAGCGTTATTCATTGAATTACCTATTTTATTATTGTTGAAAAAAAGAAGATGGCACGAGTATGCCATCTTCTTTTTTGCACGAATAACGAATTGTCTTACAAGTTACATAATCACATCATTGACCTAAAGGGTAGGTTTTAACTTCTGCTGCATCCGTATTAAAGATGCTAAAAAGACCTTTAATCCACATCATGAAACGCTCAAAAATATTGGCTTCTTCAATTTGCACGTCATCTTCGATATCAAAGGTATTGATCAGCTGATTATTTTGATAAACCGTAACGGTGGCTAATTTCATCACTTCAGCCAATGGCGCAGTGAGTTCTTTTTCATTTACTTCAACACTCAGTTTAGTCTGTGTTTCATGAAGTGGTTCAATGGCTTGAATTTGACCATTGCCAGTATTTAAAAGAATACGTTGCTGTGTAGGGTCAAAAGCTTTTAAATCGATGGCATAAGCTTGATCATAAAGTGAAGTTGTAATTAGTTTAGGTTGTTGAGTTTCCACCTTAAACATTTTCAAGGTTGATTTAACCACAGGTAATTCTGCAATTAATTGCTTATCTTTGATTGCAACTTCATTACGTGTATAGGTATAAGCCAAGTTCATGAGGTTGTGTGCTATTTCTGCACGTTTTAATCCACTTTTTGCCCCTAATACCACAACAATCAAACGACGTTCTGGCGCGTCAGGATTCGCGATCAAACGGTTGGCTGTTAAAGCTAAATTATAACCTGCAGCTTTAGTAAAACCTGTTTTTAAGCCATCAACGGTAGGATCTTGTTTGAGTAAAATATTAGTTGCATGGTGGAAACGGTGATTATAACTAAAACTTTGTTGTTTTGAATAATACAAATAGTCAGGTGTTTCAGTCACCAGTGCTTGCCCTAAACGTGCAAGGTCAGCTGCCGATGAATAATGTTCTGGCATGGTAATACCGGCTGGATTTTGAAAATTGGTATCATTCATGCCCAAAGCTTTAGCTTCTTTGTTCATGCGTTCAATAAATTTTGGAATATCACCAGAAATGCGTTCAGCTAAAGTCACAGCGGCATCATTGGCAGACATGACCACAAGACCTGCCAAAAGCTGATCAACTGAAATTTGTTCGCCTGCTTTGAGATACATTTGTGATTCATCCCATTGAACCACTTGTACAACTGGGGTTGCGGTTAGGATTTCATTTTTCTTTAAATGACCTGCTTTAATTTCCTTTAAAGCAATATAAGCCACCATCATTTTGGTAAGTGAAGCAGGAGCACGCTGAACATGGCTATTATGTTCTGCAATCACCTGACCCGATTGAGGGTCTAAAATGGTCCAAGCTTCAGCTTCCACGGTTTCAGGGACAATATTTAAAAGGGCAGCATTTGCTATCGTGGAGCATAGAAAACTAAGCAGCGCGATGAGGTAGATCACGTGTTTCAATGAGGTTCCTTAACCAACCATTCCGTTGGTGGTAAAACGAAAAAATTTTTAGGCATGCTATGCCTTTTTTTTTCTGCTGACTAGTCATAATTGTAGACAATTGCGACAGTTCCGCATTCAGTTGTAAAAAATGTTAATCTAATTGATAAGTTATCTTTTACTAATTTTATATCGCCCATTATGTTGCATTATCAAATCGAATTTGACGATTATCGTCAGCATCTAGTCCATGTCACTGCACGTTTCTTGGCAAATCCAACACAGGTGCTTTCTTTGCCAACTTGGATTCCCGGAAGTTACTTAATCCGAGAATTTTCGAAGCATATCGAAGCTGTTCGAGCTTATGATGAAGATGGGCGTTTGTTACAAATTGAGAAATTTGAAAAAAATAAATGGCGCTTATTCAATACAGATCATGAGTTGATCACGGTTGAATATGATGTATATGCCTTCGATTTGTCGGTCCGTGGTGCTTATGTTGATCAAAGCCGTTTATACGTCAATCCAGCTTGCGCATGTTTAGGTTTAGTTGACCAAGAACATACAGCCATTGAGGTTGAAGTTTTCTTGCCACCCGAGTTAAAGCATTTCCAACTTGCGACAGGATTAAAGTCAAAAAGTTTAGTGAAAGGTCGTTATACCTTATATGCAGATAACTATGCTCAGTTGATTGATGCACCGTTTGAACTGGCGGAACAAACCCGTTTTAGTTTTGAAGCCAACGGCATTCCACACGAATTTGTGGTGTCGGGCAAACATGCTATGAACGCGCAGCGTATGCAGCAAGACATCGAAAAAATTTGTTCGACAGAAATTTCCATGTTTGGTTCAGCACCATTTAAAGACTATACCTTTATGACCATGGCAACGGCGAATAGCTATGGTGGTTTGGAACATCCAAACAGTACGAGTTTAATTAGCCCGCGTGATGATTTACCAAAAGCCAATGAACCTGTAGAGCCTTCGGCAGATTATCAACGCTTCTTAGGTTTATGCAGCCATGAATATTTCCATTCATGGTTAGTAAAATTTATCCGTCCAGAAAACTTTGTGAATTATGATTTGAACAAAGAAGGCTACACTTCTTTGCTTTGGATATTTGAAGGTTTTACATCGTATTATGATGATTTGATTTTATTGCGCAGCGGCGTGATTAATCAGGATTCATATATCAAGCTATTGAAAGCACAAATTGATCGCTATTTACAAAATCCAGGTCGTGAAATTCAAACTGTTGCTGAGTCAAGCTTTGATGCGTGGGTGAAATTCTACCGTCAGGATGAAAACTCAAATAATGCAGGTACCAGTTACTATAATAAAGGCTGCCTCGTGGCGCTGTGTTTAGACCTTGGCTTACGCCTACGTGGTTCAAGTCTTGATGCCTTAATGCGTAAGCTATATGAAAACGCACAAAACGGCATTCAAGTGAATGAACGGACTATTTTCAATTTATGCAATGAATTGACGGGTGATGATTGGTTAGAACAAATCAATCATTTGATTAATACTACGGATGAATTGCCGTTAGACCAATTATTCCCTGAGTTTGGCCTAAGCTACACGCTTAAAAATGACAAATCATTGCCATTTGGTTTAAAGCTGGTCGATAAGCCTGAAGGTGTGTTGGTTCAGTCTGCTCGTCGTGATGGTACAGCGGCAAAAGCTGGCTTGTCTGCAAATGATGTGATTATTGCAATTGATGGTTTAAAAGCGACGGTTAAATTGGCAGAAAAATATGCCAAGCAAGACGGTACTTATACCGTACTAGCATTTCGCCGCGATGAACTGATGAGCTTTGAAGTGAAAGCGGCAGGTTCAGAATTAACTGAAGTTGAACTTAAAGTGGAAGATCAGGCTAAAGCGGAGAAGTGGTTGAAGGCTTAATTTGATAAGTATTTAATTTTCATGTAAAACCCATACTTAGGTATGGGTTTTTTATTAGAAAATGAATAGTAAAAATTTAATAATTGGAATTTCGATAACTGTAGTTTGGTTTTTAGTTATAGGACTGTTTTGCGTTCAAAACAATTTTGTATTTACCAATAGAGAGCTGAATTCACTAGGGGATTTCCTTGCAGGTATATTTGCTCCAGTTGCTTTTCTTTGGTTAATACTCGGGTATCTCCAGCAAGGTAAACAATTAGATCAAAATACTAAAGTATTGGAACAGCAAGAAAAAGCGCTACAGTTGCAAATTGAAGAAATGAAAAATGGACTTGAGCAGCAAAAACAGTTGGTTCAAACACAAAAAGAACAACAGTTGGAACAGCGAAAACAGTTATCTCCAAAAATTTTTATTTCAGATTTTCACGCAAGAGCTGTTTTTGGCAATGATCTATCTGCTGATAATAGCTCGGGTGAGTATATTTACAATAATGTTGTATTTATTACCATATATTTTAATTTAGAAAACTTAGGTGAAGAAGCCTATCACTTTAAAATTATTGAAAAAAATAGTCTAGAGTGTTTGGAGCAAATAGATGTTTTGAAAAGATCAGAAACCTATAAAATTAAATTATATCTATCAACAAAATTGGTTGATCAATTGAATTTAAACAAAATATTAGATGAATTCTTCAATCTTTCTTATGAGTGTAAAAATGGGGTGAAAATTCAAAGAGATTTATTCATGCAATTGTATCCAAGAAATGTAAATTCCCCTTTTTTTCATGTAAACATGTATTTAGATGATTAGTTAAAGTAAATAGTAAAAAAGCCCACATCTGTGAGCTTTTAATTTCTATCGAATAAAATTTTTAATTAATAGATAACTGCTTTTTTTGCATGACATTTATAAAAACTCAGTTCTTGAGATTTTGCCCTCAAATCTTCTGCAAGTTGTTGAGTCACGATTTGTTCAATATGTTGAGCATTTAATTTTGGCTTGATATATGCAGCTTCAGTAATCTGCCCAATAGTTTTACGTTGTATTAATTCGAGATCTAAATAATTTTGAATAATTTCATCTTTTTCAGAATATTCACGACAAACTGAAATAACAATGCGACCGGTTTGGATTGATTCGGATAACATCGTTGCACTATCTTCAGTAACAAAAATATATTCACTTCGCTTTAACACATCGCAAATAGAAGTTTTAGAACAAGTATTCACAAGCTCAATATTTTTATCTTTTAACATTTGAATCACATGTTCCGATAACGCAGGTGTTCTACGAGAACATACGACTGACGCCTGAATTTGATGGTGATCTGCGAATTGAACAAATTGCTGAATCATCTCTTCAAAGTCTTGATGGGTAAAAGGGTACTCTTTTGTCGGTCCACCAATTAACAGGCATGCTTCATGATTCGACGGAATATGCGCTAAGCGAGTAATTTTAGAAGGTACAGCACCTGTAGGAATAATGATTTGTCTACCAGAATGATCTTCTGGAATCGTCGTAATAGTCCAATCAATAAGTCGCCAATTAAATTTACGTGTACCGCCTGCATAAATAAGTGGGATATTGAAACGTTGAGATAAATAAGCGGCATAAATTAAATTAGGCATACCTGAACAGACGATAACGTCGGTATGCTCTAAATTTCTTGGTAAGAATTTAAAGTATAAACGCCCGAGCGTGCGAAACAAATTCGGGAAATTAGACAGTTTCTTAAAAACGCTCACTGTACGCTTAGGTAAAGTAGGAATTGCAAACTGCTCAGATTGTAGATAAAAGCGCTTCTCAATCATTTCACTCACAGCGAGAGCAGGATTTAAATGTCCAATTCGGTTGTCATGAATAATTAATACTTTGCTTCTATTGTGTGTAGATGTGCTGCTCATTTTTGAAGTTCAAATAATCAACGTTTATATTGTTATAACTTATTATAGTGTCGAAATATGAAAATAATCTTAAATAATTGTTAGGTTTATAAAAAAATGTAAAGGCCTACGTAGATTGTAGGCCATTTTTGAAGCTTTTTATCAACGTCCGTTACGACCGCGGCCACGAGGGGCTTTAGTATTCGGACGAGTTGTGCCATTGGTACGGCGTTTGGGTTTTTCGCTCTCATCCATTTGCCAGATACGTTTTGTACCTGACTTTTTCACTGAGCCATCTTTATTCTTACGAACCATTGGCTTACCACCTGTACCGCCTGGTTTTTTCACATAAGAGCGCGAACGGTAAGGTTCTTCTGCAGGTACATTTTGAAAGTCAGGGTACAGTAAAGGCTCAATTTCTTTGGTTTCACCTGGTTCTAAACCCAATTGAACTAAATCGATGGCACCAATACGTGTACGAATTAAACGTAAAGTCGGGAAACCTACTGCTGAAGTCATACGACGAACTTGACGGTTACGGCCTTCGCAAATTTGGATTTCAACCCAAGAGGTTGGAATGTTTGCACGGAAACGTACAGGAGGATCACGATCCCATAACCATTCTGGCTGTTGCACTTTAATGGCTTTGGCTGGCAAAGTCATACCATCTTTTAGCTCAACGCCTTTACGTAATTGTTCAAGCGCTTCTTCTGTGATGTCGCCATCGACTTGCACTAAGTAGGTTTTGAACTTTTTATTTTCAGGATTGGTGATGTACTGATTTAAACCACCATGATCGGTTAAAAATACCAAACCTTCGGAGTCCATATCTAAACGACCTGCAATACGTAGACTAGGATCGTCCACGAAGTCAGATATGGTCATATGCGCTTCGTCTTTACGGAATTGGGAGAGCACGTCATATGGCTTGTTTAAGATGACAATTTTCATACTAAATATCTAAAATATAAAGAGTAAATAAAATAGGATTTGAGAGTTACCCGTTTAAGTACCCGCTTTAAGAGAGTTAGGCCCAATAATAAAAAAACAAAGCCCACGAATATGTGGGCTATTGTATCAGGTTTGCGGTTTATATTCTTCGACCTTATTTTTTACATATGATGCATACCAGAAAACATCTCTATCAGTAACTCGGATTGGTTGTTGAATGTCTCCTGAATTTATAAGCGAGTAAAACTTTTCTCGACCAATCGACATAAGATCCATAAATTCCTTTGCTCTGACTCGACGATCAATTTCCATCATTCACCTCCAATCTTTTACCTGCTTCCAATTCTTCCGGTTCAGCGTGTCGCCATGCTGACATATACCACTTGCCAATATGCTCTTGCTCCACGGTGTGAATCACATAATCTTCAGGCCAAAACGGGTGAGCCTTAACAACCACCTTATCTCCAACCTCAAAAATATTGTGCTGGCGGCGGTATTCGAGGAGGGCTTTTTCTACATGCTGAGGTCGAACTCCAGATCTCTGCATCATGATTAACTCATCCATTGTGTAAGAAGTGGCATTAAGAAATGCCTTAGCCGCCTCATACCCACCCAACTGCTCAATTAGATTCATGACACCTCCTTCAAACTTTCCATCACATTTCTAGGCAACCCACTCAAATAACAGCTAAACAAGTGGTATAGCTCATCCGCATTCATTTCATTTACTTCGATCATGCCACCTGTGCCATTTACAACACGCTGACGTGACCAGCTGCGCATATTGAAGGTAAACTCATTGTTGTATTCGACTGCATTCAAAATTGCATTAAACAGCGCCACTTCCTGCGCATCCCAATTTTCAAAGTAGGGCATGTCTTTAGAAGTTAAGTTGTCAATTTGGAGCTGGGCGAATTGGGGTTTTGTTAATTGAATTTTAGTCATTTTGATCCACCTTAACCTGAACAACACCACCACAAGAAAAATGTGCATTGCTGGTCATATCTTTCGCGCCATCATCTTTCCAGGTGAAGCTATCGAATACAGCGTCAGCCACAGGGATTTCAAAAGCTACCATTTGAGCATGCATCAACTTTAGGCCATCTTTTAACTCATCCAAGCAATCATCAATTCGATCCACAGGGATGTTTAGTAGATCCTTTAGACTTGTAATTTTGTATTCAGTCATTGGCTGGCTCCTGTGCTTCAATCATAGCTTTGTATGCAACTTTGAAACATTGAGCGGTATTTCCCGCATTAGCAGAATTAAACGCATCATAGAATGTGCGATAAATTTGCTGTGTCGGCTCTTTCGGCACCAAAACAAACCCTTCCGGCACCGCTTGGGTTTTGGCTCTTTCTATCCAACAATCCCACATCCAGATAACTTCATCATACAAATACTGATCACCATTAGTTTTGAAAGCTTCTTTAGAATCAGTAAAAAATTTACTGGCATGTTTTTCAAACGCTTCTCTTTCTTTCTGAATATCCATCACGCCACCTTCATTATTTGATTAGCCACGACACGCGCTAAATTTTCATTCGTCTCATCTGATATAGCAGGGCTGCGCAAGTGCGTTTCATATTCATCAAATAACGCTTGGCACGCTGCATTGCCTGTTAAATCATTCTTTACAAACACATAGCTCAAAGCCTTACGGGTGCCTTTACCACTAAAAGTGCAACTACCATCTGCAAGGACTTTCTTCACATAACCGAGCTTTTCTAACCAAATTTTGAAGCCGTCGGCATGTTTATTTTTGATGCGGAAGATCATGCTGCCACCTCATATTCTGCGTTGAGCTCAGCCATTGCCTTATCAACAACAATGTTGAAATTAATGACTGCTTGCTCAACACCTGCAATGTCCAAATCTTTTGCAAATACCCGAATAATCACAAGTTGCAAATGCTCAGGAAGGCGAGGGTCAAAGCTAATAAAGTCACACCATTTGCGACGAGTACAAGCCAATTGCCAAGTGATCTGCGGAATGTATTCAGCAGGCACTTCTTTGGTGAGTAGTGTGTTCAAATGAGTTGTTGTAGCAGGGCACTTAACCTCAATTTGACCATCTAAATTGATTAATCCATCAGGTGAAGCACCACTTAATTTAATAACCGGGTGATCAATTAAACCTGTGCCTTTAACAAAATTACCTGTCTCATTTTCATAAGCGGCAATCGCATTTTCTTCCTGATCTATACCCCATTGCATTGCTTTTGAGGTTGGAGTTTCCTCCTGAACACCAGTAATGCGCTCAGAAAGAATTGTTAATGTTAGGGCGTTGTATTTCTTACCTTTAACTGGTTTTGCGCCAATATCTTTAATGCGGCTTGCAGTCACTTTGCCGCAGCGATCCGCAAACCAACCTTCACTACGCTGGAGAATGGTCATAAGTTTCTCCTTGGCGTGCTAAAGCTTGATCAGCTAGTTCAGCTATTTGTTTAAGATTTACTGAATGAGTGGTCCAAAAGTGTTTTTTACAATCGCCTTTGGGTAGGGCGATATAAGCCTCCTGAAGTCGATTTGATCCGTATTGAGCCTCATTTTGAAGATGAGATAAAAACTCATCCTCAAATTCTTGATAGTCAGCAGGCACGGAACTCCCAATTGCTTTTTGGGTGTCAGTAAACAACTCAGATCCACCGACCGTAATTTCCTTGCCCTGCATTTCTTCGACTGTGTATTCGTTTCCAATTTCCTCTGGAAAGGCTTTGCGCAAAGCACCAGCTTCAGCACATTTAGCTAATTGACCGCGCTTGCGCTTCGTCCACATTGAGTTCAGGCCACCATCTTTAACAGTGGCGCATGCTTCTTCAAAATACTCGGTGTGGCAAAACGGAACCTTGTCGCCATGGATGATTCGGTACACAGTCACGGTGCATGACTCTGGAACCGTGTGCACAACATTGCCAAACTTAATATCAACCATCGGGCCAAATACTGGAGCATCTTGACCTGCATACTGGTTGGTACGTGTTGCGGTAATTCGATGCTCAGTGATAGACGGCATAATCACATCACGCCATTGTGATTGACCTGTTTTAGAGTCCTTCACACTCATTGGTACGATAT